>JAEUJL010000591.1 GCA_016794835.1 Gemmatimonadota bacterium
GCCAGGGTCCCGAGGAGGGTGAAGGTGCGGAGGCCGGCGAAGTGCTCACCACCCTGCCCGTCATGCGCCGCCCCCCCGCCCACGGCGTGTCCCGAGCGTTGGCGCTCCAATCCCACCGCCCCACCACACAGGGCGGAGACGATCAGGGCGATCGCATTGGCGTTCCATTCCATCGGAGGACCCTCCATCGGGACGCTAGGCCCCCGTCGGCCCGTTGCCGTCGGGGACCTGCGTGATCGGCGTCCTCCGACCCCTGACGCCCGGGCTCAGTCCGCGCGCAACGCCTCGGTCGGCGGGACACGCAGGGCCCGCTGCGCCGGCAGGGCCGCCGCCCCAAGAGCCAGCAACAGCAGGAGGATCGGCACGCTGACAAACGTCAGCGGATCGGCGAATGATACACCATAGAGTTGGCTCGCGATGAGCTTGCCGGCGCCCAGGGCAAGCAACATTCCGACCGCCGCACCACGCGCGACCGTGCGCCCGGTGTCCTTCAGGACACCACGCACGATCGCAAAGCCGGTGGCCCCCAGCGCGACTCGCACACCGATCTCACGGCGACGCTGCGCCACCGTATACGCCGCCACGCCGCCCACACCAACGGCCGCGAGGACGAACGCGAGCGCCCCAGTCCCACCGAGGAGGACCGCGCCGATTCGTGCCGGAAGCAGCGACACCTTCTGGAGTTCGGTGAGAGGCTGCAGGCGGGGCGCCGGCAGGCTGGGATCGAACGACCGGGCAGCCCGCGCGAGGGCGGCAGCGACAGTGCGGACATCCGCGCCGGGCACCACACGCGCTTCCAGGGTGAGGGTGGCCCCGCCGTCTTGCGCGACCGGAAGTGTCAGGAACGCCTTGGGCCCCTCGCCCAACGTGTGGTACTTCACGTTCCGCGACACCCCGACCACCTCGACCCACGGACCCTGCGTTCCCCCGAGACTCACCCGACGCCCCAGCGGATCCTCCCCGGGCCACTCGCGCGCCGCAAAGGTCTCATTCACGATCGCCACCAGCGGCGCCCCGGCCACGTCACGATCTGTGAAGTCGCGCCCGGCGAGCAACGGAATCCGCAGGGTCTCGTGGTAGCTGGGCCCGACGGAGTTGGTGTAGGTGCCACGCGCGCGCGTGGTATCGACCGCCCCGTCGAGGAGGAAGGTGCGCTCGCTGTTGGACCCCGTGAGCTCGGGGATCCGTGACCAGGTCGCCACCTCGACGCCCGGCACCTCGCGAACCAGGCCAAGGAACCGCGCGAACCACGCCTGCTGTGCGTCATTGGTCAACCCACGCCCTTCGAGGTCGAACGTTGCGGTGATCACCCCGGCCGGCTGGAACCCGAGCGGGATCGCACTCGCACGCGAGAGACTGCGCACGAAGAGCGACCCGGTCGCGAGCAGCAGCGCACACAGGGCGACCTGGACCATCAGGAACCGACGCCGCACCCGCGCCCCATCGACCCCGTGGCCGATCGCTCCCCCTTCCTTGATACCCTCGGACACGCTGCGCGCCAGCGCCACCCGCGCGGGTACGAGGCCAAACAGCAGGATCGCCATCACCGATGCCCCCGTCGCCGCGACGAGGACGCGCCAATCGGCCGTGAACCCCAGGCGCACCTCGGCCTCGGCCGGAATGACCTGCGGCAGGATCCCGACCCCCCAGCTCGCCAGGAGCCAGGCCAGCGCGCCCGCCCCCACGGCAAGGAGCCCGGCCTCGGCCAGCAGCAGCCGGAGGAGCCGAGCGCGGCTGGCGCCTAACGCGGTGCGCACCCCCAGCTCGCGACGGCGCGCGGCATTCCGGGCAAGCATGAGGTTGCCAACGTTGGTTGCCGCCATCACGAGGACCAGCAGCGCGATCACGCCAAGGAACGCCAAACCGGTCGTGGCAGGCAGGCGGAGCTCCTCGGTGACCCCCTGCGCCGGCCGGGCGCGGAGCGCCAGGGTGAGCCAGGAAGAATCGGATTGCGCGAGTTGTGCCGCGAGCACCCCCAGCTCGGTGTTGGCCTGGGCCAGCGTTGCGCCCGGCGCGAGCCGCGCGGTGACGTAGAACGACCCCTGGATCGAGTCCACCGGCACCCCAACGATCGCGCGCGATTCACGCGTCGGTACGATCACGTCGGACCACCAACCCACCTGCGAACTGGAGCGCCCCGGTGGGGCGACGCCGACCACGGTGAACGGCCGGTCGTTGAGCCGCACCGGCTGCCCAACCACGGCAGGGTCACCTCCAAAACGCCGCAACCAGAACTCGTGCGAGAGCACGACCTCCCCCGCGCTGGGGGCCGTGGTGAAGAGACGCCCCGCCACGGGCACCACCTCGAGCCCCTGGAACAGGTTGTCGCTCGCGAGGTTGACCCGCACGCGCTCGGGCTCGCCGGCTCCAACCACAAAGGAGGCACCCGCGCCCAGCTCGCCGAACACGTGGGCGAACGACGAGGCCGATTGCACGCGTGCGAGCGCTGGGCCGGCCAACGGCGAGTGATGTCCGCGATAGACGCGCACCAACTCCCCGGATCGCGGCACCGCCAGCGGCCTGATGAGTAACTCGTTCGCTACAGTGAAGACCGCCACGTTCACGCCGACGCCGAGGCCGATGGAAACGAGGGTCGCTGCCGTGAACCCCGGTGAGGCCGCCAGCCTGCGCGCGGCATGGGCAAGGTCGCTCAAGAATCCGGTCATTCGTCGCTGGGCTGGGAGCTCGACCTAAAGGCAACACCCGTGCCGCGTCCAAGTTGTTGGAGGGCGGGGAGTTGCGCTTGCGCAGGAGCATCCCAACTGTCCATCCGCGGGATCGACTGTCCGCCAGCGGACACTCGCGCCCTACTTTCTCCGGAACTCCGGCGGCGGGGGCAGCGTGTCCGGCCACGACGCCGTCAGCGCGATGCGCATGCCCTGCGGCGTCCGCACGAAGGTGCGCATCGAGATTCCCGTGCTGGCGATGCCACCGTTCACGCCGATGTACCGATACCATCCATAGACCACGCCCGGCGCGATGGGCCGCACGGTCATCTCGCGTGCGATCAGGGTGTCCGGCCAGCCACCAACCTGCGTCCGCGCGGACCACCCTTCCCACCCCATCTCCACGCCACGCAACCCGTGTCGCGTGAGGCGATCGGTCTGCAGGTAGGTGGCGAGGTAGCGTGGGCGGTCACGCTTGTGGATCGCGTCGATGTTTTCCCGAAAGACCACCATCGCCTCGGTGGAGTCCCGGGCGGACGACGGGTTCGTCGCCTGGGCGTGCGCGGCGCGCCCGACGCCGATCACACACACGAGAAGCAGGGGAACGCAGGTTCGCATGTCCCTACCCTGCGCCCCGCACGGACGACGCGCAAGGTCGCCGGCGCTACCGGCTGCCCCAGTTGACCAGCGGCAGCACGCGCCGCCCCGCCGGGTTCCCCTTGGCGATGTTGATCACCCCCAGCTGCACGCCGTGGAGCGTGCGCGCGTAGTTCACCAGCCCGATGGTGAGCCCGCGTTGGTGACCCTGGATGTAGTTGAACGAGCTGACCCCCACGCCACGCAGCGTCCCGCCGTCGACGACGCGCACCGTGCCGACCGAGGCCATCAGGCCACGCAGGTCGCGCCCCCCGACGCCAAGTCCCGCAGCGGCGATTCCCGAGATCCTCGGCGCACCCACCCCGAGCCCCGCCACGGCGATACGGTTGATGGAGCCGCCCGCCCCGATCCCGAGCCCGGCGACCGCAATCCCGGTCAGGTTGCCGCCTGCCCCGATGCCGCCTAACGACAACGCCACCCCGCGCAGGTTGCCCCCGGCCCCGGTCCCCAGCCCACTGATCGCGATCCCCGTGAGGTTGCCCCCGACGCCCGCGCCAAGCCCACCCACGAAGAGGCCGCGGCCGTTGCCACCGACCCCCGCCCCGAGCCCGCCGACAAAGAGGCCACGCGCATTGCCGCCCGCCCCCGCGCCCAGCAGGCCGAGCGCCGCCCCCTCGATGTTCCCGCCGGCCCCCACCCCCAAACCACCGACAGCGATCCCGCGCATCGACCCGCCGGCCCCCGCTCCCAATCCACCCAGGAAGATCCCCTCGAGGTCACCACCGGCCCCGACCCCGAGGCCGCCCACCCCGATCCCCTTCAGCCGACCGGTCGCGCCGGCACCAAATACGCCGAGCGCGAGGCCCGAGATGTCGCGGCCACCAGTTGCCGGCAACCCGAGGGCGATCCCCGTGATGTCGCCCTCGCCCCCATCCTTCGGCGACCAAAGGGTGATGTTCACGCCGTTGACGCGCTCGAGGCGCGTGTCGCGGTAGTTGATGCGCAGCCCGGACACCCCGCGACTGTCACCGATCGAGATCCCGCGGGGCAGCTCCCGCTCGCCCGCCTGGGCAACGGTGCGTCGAGGCACGGTCAACAAGGCAAGCGCCGCGACGACAGTCGTCAGGGCGCGGAATCCGGAGGCATATGAAGGGCGCATGCCCCGACTACCCGCCGGGGCCACCCCGGGTTTCAGCGCGACGGACCTACTGGGTCGCGCCCCCCTTGAGGTACTGGTCCAGCCACTTCAGCTCGTTCATCGCCCGATGTATCTGGTTCCACGAGCCCGTGATGCCGTGCGCCATCCCCGCATACTGGATCATCCTGGCCGGCACGCCGTTCTTCTTGAGCGCCACGTACATCTGCTCG
>JAEUJL010000617.1 GCA_016794835.1 Gemmatimonadota bacterium
ACGAGGCGCCCCGCATGCACCTCCGCCAGCAGCTCACTGAAGTGCGCGCGCTCCAGGTACCAGCTGTGACGCTGCCCGGCACGCTGCGTATCGGCATTGCCGTCAGCCACGCCGGCCGAGACAAAGGCGTCGACAAAGGCCTGGTAGTACGCCTCGTCACGCCAGTATCCGGGAAACGCGTGGTCCTGCAACAGGAACACCACCGGGTAGATCTCGACGTATTCGAGGCAGCTGGCGAGGAGCAGCGCCAGGTCAATACAGGTCCCGCGCCCGCCATCCACCACGTCGCTCGGCAGGCGCAAGCGCTGCGAGTAGTCGCTGAACACTGGCGGGGGATTGATGTACGACAGCGGCAGCTCATAGAGCAGCGCCGACCAGATCGCCCGCACCTGCGCATCCACATACCGGCACCGCTGCGCCGGATTGGCATCCTCGGCAAGGTCGGTGTCAATCGCCTGGTACCCACTGAAGCCCATCGTGGGATCGTCGCTGATCGCCATCAGGTAGCGCTGTGCGCGATCGATCACACGGAGCACAGCCGGGTCGCGGGGCTGCACAAACGACGGCAACCAGATGCGGTTCGCATCCGTGTCCACCCACTCGTCGATCGGGAGCAGCGTGATCGGATAGGTCTCCCGCTTGAGGACCTGGTCCCCCCACGCCACGTCGACGTAGAGGGTCGTCCGCACGCTCTCGCGCAGGGCGCGGGTGAGTGCCGTGGCCAGGGAGACGCGGATCCGGTCGTGCAGCTCCACCTGTGGCTCGCGTTCCCCCAGCTCCAGGGAGAGCCGGAAGGGATAGGCGTCGGTGCCCACATGCAACTGCACGTTGACATGCAGGTTGGACACGCGCCCGACGTCGTGCCCGACCTTGCGGATCGTGAACTTCTCGAAGAGCGATCCATTGTTGTGGAGGATCGAGTAGTTCAGGGCCTTGAGCGGCATCACGTCCACCGCCACGTGCGTCCCGATGGTCTCCGCCGTCAGCTTCACCTTCGCCTGGGCGAGCTGGGCGCTCCACTGCGTGTCGATCCGTTCGGCCTCCCACGTCTCGCCAGCACCGGCGGCCCAATAACCGGGGAGCGTCTCGCGCATCGAGCGGGCGCTCCACAACACCACGCCACTCCCGTGCAGCGAACGCTGCTGCGCCTTCACGAACTGCCAGGCGTGGCGAAAGGCAGCCACCGTGTTGTAGTTCGAGAGCTGCCACGCCCGGTAGAACGTCACGTAGAACAACTCGGCGAGGGCGTCGTCGAACGAGTCCTGGAACCCGATCGCCGCCTCGGCGCCGAGCGCGACACAGGCCGCGGCCGTGCGCGCCGCCGAGTAATAGATGTTGAACCCCACCAGCCGCGGGCGGCGCTTGCCGCGCGTGAGCGCCTGGGCGGCCTCCCACGCGGGCACCACCGACTTGCCATCGCGCACCAGCAGGCCGTCCGACACCCGTTCCGCATCCGGCGCGTCGAGGAGCTGCAGGCCCTGGTGGGAGTCAAAGCCGGTGACATGCAGCACATCGTTGGTCTGGATCTCACCGAGGAACCGGAGCAGCGTCTCCCGGGAGGGATCGCGCAAGCGTGGGGCGAGCTCCCCCCCCGCAGCCTTGGCCGCCTGCCGCACCAGCTCCCGTTCCGCCGTGAAGTCGTATTCGTCGCGCAGCCCGTTGGTCGCGCTCTCGATCTGCCACCATCCGCGGGGCGGTGCGAGCTTGCCGAGCGCGCGGTCCGTTCGCAGGTGGCGCACCACGGTGAGGCTGCCGCGCCGCAGGTCGCGCGTGGCGGTCGCGATGAGGTACTCCCACGGCATGATCCGGAGCGCCCAGTCCTGCGCCTCGCTGCGGTAGGGGATCGAGACCTCGATCAGGTCCGCGCTGGCGACCGCCGTCAACACGTCACCGACCAGCCCGACGATGCGCGCGACATCCTTGATCTCGCGACGATGCTTCTCCAGCAGGTCCGCGCGTGCCACCCAGCGCTCGCGATTCCGCAGGCTGTACGACCACCGCATCGCCAGCTCTTCAATGGCCGCTGGCGTGTCGGGCAGGGTGAGCGGAATTGGCTGGGGGCGTCCCGGGACCACGAGGAAGACGCCGTCCGGGTCGCGAGATACCGGCTTGGCCCTCGCCACGCGCGCCTTCTGTTTGGCTGGTCGACGGCGTTTGGGTGCGGTGCGTGCCATCCCGTCCTCCTCCCTGAGGTTCTCCCCAATGCTCCCACGCGCTGCGCGTTGGTGCAAGGTTCGCTCCACCGCGACTTCGGCGGGAGCCAGCGCGGACAGCGGCCCCGTCTTTGCGAACCGTTGACCTTGCAGAGTCTGTTGGCGGACTGCCTTTTGGGGTCGACCGGGTGAGGAGGGTGGTGCATGGCGTCGGACAACGGCAACGGGGATCACACCACCGGGGGCGAGCGCATCGCGGTCGTCGCCGTCCACGGTATTGGCCAGCAAAAGCCCGGCGACTCGGTGCGGGCCATCGCCGGGCTGCTGTTGCGGCTGCGGCACCCTGACGGCTCAGCCCGCTTCACCGGCTTTCGGGAGGTCCCCCTCCAGGTCCCGGTGCGCAAGGTGGCGGTCAAGCCGCGCCCGGAGGAGCCGACCCCGCACCGTCCATGGTGGTACGCGCGCGCCGATGCGTTTGTCCGTGAGCTGAGCGGCACTGCGCGGCATGCGGGCCACTTCGCGACCGACTACGAGTTCATGCGGGCGCAGCTCGCCGCGTACGAGGGCTCGGAAGACCCCTACGTGACCACGCGGGTCGAGGGCCTCCGTGGCACGGCGACCGACCCGACCGCCGGACGCGTCCACCTCTACGAGGTCTACTGGGAGGACCTGTCGCGACTCGGCGAAGGGTCGCTGCACTTGTTAGGCACCTTCTACCAGCTCCTCTTCGACGCCGCGAACCTCGGCAAGGTCGCCGTGGACCACGCGGCCCTGCAGTTCAAGGAGGTGCCTGGCTGGGGGGCGTACTGGCGTGCCCATGCCTTCACCGTCTTCCTGTTCACGGTCCTGGTCCCGCTGACCTGGCTGCTGATGCTCGGGACCGCGCTGACCCTGCTGCTCGTGGAGCTGCCCCCCGAGGTGAAGGTGCTGTCGATGTCCCTGCTCGCCGGCGCGGCGACCTTTGCGGGGCTGTGGTTCCTGTTGCGTCGAGCGCGCGCGTCGTCCCCGCCGTGGCTCTCCCTCCGGTGGGCCTGGGTCGCGGCGATCGTGCCGATCGTGGTGTCGTATGTCGTGACGCCGCTGATTCGCGCATGGAGCCCCACGACGGTGGACATCACCATCTCGCTGACGTGGACCGCGATCATGTGCACCCTGGTCTGCGCCATCTTCTCGCGCTACGACCAGGTGCGACCGGGAGTGAAACAGTGGGGGCGCGCGGGAGCCGTCCTCGTGTTCGTGGGGACCGTCTGGTGGCTGATCCCGTCGCGCTCACCGGACCAGCTCCTCGCCCGCGCGCTGGAGGTCTTCGTGATGGAGACCGGGCTGACCGTCGGGACCTGGTACGTCATGTACCTGTGCGGGTCCGCGGCGGCCCTCATCGGGCTCTGGTCCCGCCGGCAGGTGACCGATCGCGCGGCGCGTCGGCGCCTGCGGCTCACGCACTGGACCGCCGCCGCCACGTTAGGCATCGCGACCTGCACCGTGCTGGTCTTCACCTACGTCTTGTGGTCCGGCATCCTGGCGACCTCCGGGCCGTTCCTGCGCGACCTCGATCCGTCCTGGTTCCGGCTCCCCCTCCCCTGGATGGACGACCTGGCCGACCCCCCGAGTGGCAGTCGGCTTGCCTATTACCTCGGTCAGCTGCTCGAGGGTTCCGCGGGCGCCGGGTACGCCGTCATGCTCCTGGCGATGGTGGCCGCGCTGCTGACGGCCGCGATCGTCCTCTTCCCGTCCCTCCGCGCGGAGTTGGCCCCGTCGTCGCGGGATTCCGCCGATGCCGCGACCCGCATGGGCCGCGACCTGGGCGCCGGCCTCCGGGTGGTCGCCACGACCGCCGTCTGGCTGTTCATCGTTGGCTATGGGGTGCATCCCCTCTTCTCGCTGTTGCACTGGGTGCACGAGTTCACCGGCGCCCTGGCTGCGCTGGATGTGCCCCTCGAGTGGCTGCACGAGCGGGGAGCGACCTGGATCTCCTGGTCCGGCGGATTGCTCGGCGGTTTCGGCATTGGGGTGTTGGCCTTTAGGGGCCGAGTGGGCCCCGTGGTGGACACCGCGCTGGACGTGGACAACTACCTGCGCGACGAGCCGCGGACCCACACGCCGAGGGCGCGCATTGTCGAGCGATATGCGTCGGTGCTGAGGTTCCTGAATGCCTGGCGGGATGAGCACGGGCGGCCGTACGATCGCGTGGTGATCGTGGCGCATTCGCAGGGCACGGCGATCACCGTGGACCTGCTGGGCTTCCTGCGGATGGAGCGGGAGGCCAATGCCGACCTCCGCCCGCTGGTCGCCGGCCCGACGGATCAGGAGGAGCACCGCCAGCTCTCGCTGTTCACCATGGGCAGCCCGCTTCGCCAGGTGTATGCGCGCGCCTTCCCGATGTTGTTTGAGTGGATGAACTCCCGGCGCAGCTGGGGTGATTCGCACAGCCACGCGGCGTTGCGAGTGGCTGGCGAGGCGTCCCCTGGCCCGCACCTGGATGATGAGGTCGCGCCACACCCGCATCATTTCGGGTTGTGGCGCTGGGTGAACGCCTACCGATCCGGTGACTACGTGGGGCGCGAGATCTGGCGCGATCCGAAGGTGCATGGGGCCATGACCTACACCCCGGGGGTGGCGTCCGAGGATCGCCGCGGGGTGCGCCGCGAGGTGTGCATCGGGAGTGGGGCGCATACCCG
>JAEUJL010000639.1 GCA_016794835.1 Gemmatimonadota bacterium
TCACCACGGCCGGCCTCGATCGACTGATCCGCGCCGGCTACCACTTGTTAGGGCTGCGCACCTATTTCACCGCCGGCGAGCCGGAGGTCCGCGCCTGGACCATCCACGAGGGGGACACCGCCCCCAAGGCGGCCGGGGTGATCCATACCGACTTCGAGCGGGGCTTCATCCGCGCCGAGACGGTCGCCGGGGAGGACTTCGTCCGCCTGGGCGGATGGAAGGAAGCGCGCGAGAAAGGCGCCGTGCGGTCCGAGGGCAAGGAGTACGTCGTGAAGGATGGCGACGTGATGTTGTTCCGCTTCAACGTGTAGCACGCGGGGGGGCCCGGCTCGTGCCGGGACGCGGCGGCTGCATGAGCCTTCGACCAGCGCGCGTTCCGACCGGGCGCGTGCCGCAGGGCTCAAAACAGCTCGAGCTCCTCGGGACGCGCGTCAACCGGCTCGAGGATCGCGGCATCATCGTGCGCGACGACGTTCACGCGCTCGCTGATGGGCCAGGCGACCAGCTCTTCGGACGGCCACGGCATCGTCATCTCCTGCACCGCCGGCTCGGCGGTATGCGCGTCCAGCCAGTCGACCCACCGATCTTCGGCCACGATGACCGGCATACGGTCGTGCAGCGGCCGAATCAGGGCGTTCGGTTCCGTGGTGAGGACCGCGAGGGCCGCCGCCGCGACCTCCTCCCCCGAGCTGGCCGGCTCCCACACCGCCCCAAGGGCAAAGGGAGCCCGACCGGGCCTGGCGATTGCCCAAGGCTGCTTGCGCCGGCGGCCCGGGACCGCCTGCCACTCGTAGAAGACATCGCAGAACACCAGGCAGCGCCGGAGATGCAGCGCGTGCCGGAACGGGCCCTGGTGAAATCCCCCCTCGGAGCGGACGTTCACGATCGCCTGGCCCTGGCTTCCCCAGTGGGGGTGAATCCCCCAGCGGAGTAGGGTGGCCTCGCGCTTCCCCCCGGTTTCCCTGACGGTCAGCACCTCGTGGCCCGGGGCCACGTTGAAGTGCGGCTCGGCAGGAGCGACCAGCGAAAGGCCGAGGCGTTCGAGGCGCAGTTGATCAGGGCGGGTCAGACCGAAGCGGCCGCACACGTGAAGGGTGGGTGAGTGTTGCGCAGAGGGTAACAGCCCAAGGGGCCAAGTGGAGAGTCGGGCGTTTCCACCCCCCGGGATCGCCCCCTCCGGGCGCCCGGTCCTACCCGGGGCGCCCCGCGGCTCGCGCCCTGACCACCCCCATTCCCACCCCGGCCGGCCCCCGATAGCTTTCGCCTTCCACAACTCACCCTCCCCCCACCCACGGCAACCGGCGGGGGGCGGATTCATTGACCAAAGGGAGGTTTGCCAACCGTGTCTCGTTTATACGAGGCGGTCTACATCTTCGACTCCACCCTCGAAGACGCCGCCATCCAGGAGCGCATCGCGCGACATCACGCGCTGCTCCACACCACCGAAGAAATCAAGGTTGACCACTGGGGTCGCCGGCAGCTCGCGTACAAGATCGGTCGTCGTGAGACCGGTTACTACGTGCTGGCGCGCTTCTCCTGCGAAGCGGGAGTCCTTCCCGAGTTCGAGCGCGGCCTCAAGCTGGACGAGGGCGTCGTGCGGTACCTGATCACGCTCCACGAGCACGAACTGGGAGCCCCACCCATGACCGAGGAAGAGCTCGCCGCAGCTCGCCGTCGGGAAGAAGAAGACGAGGACGAGGAATAACCCATGCGCCGAGCCAGAAAAGCCTGCCCCTTCTGTGAGGGCCGCGTCCACTACGTGGACTACAAGGATGACCGCACCCTCGGTCGTTACATCACGGATCACGGCAAGATCCTCCCGAGCCGCCTGAGCGGCGTCTGCGCGCGTCACCAGCGCCAGCTCGCCGTCGCCATCAAGCGCGCCCGGTACCTCGCGCTGGTCCCGTACATGCGCGGACACCAGGGCGCTGCCTGATGGCCATGAGCGCCACGCCGTCGTCCACCGCCGTTCCACCAGATCTCGTCGCCGTTCGGCCGACGAGCTGGTGGCGGCTGTTGCTCGGCGTTGTGCTGGCGCTCTCGGTCCCTGTCGTCGCGCAGTTGCGGCTGCTGTCCCCGATCGAGCAGACGATCCTGTTCCTCGTTCCGGTGATGGCCGCGTCCGCACTGGCGGCCTGGGTCCACGGGGGAAAGCCCTGGCTGTTTGCGGCCTGGGCTGCCCTCGCGTTCTGGATGTTGTTCGGCACGGAGCCGGCAGGTGGCGGCAGCGCCTTCTCGGCGCTGGCGCGCGGCTGGGTGACGGTGTTGGCGGCCGCGTTCGGGCTGGTGTGTATCGCCAACTCGCGGGCGTCGTTCTTCCCGCGGGCACTCGCTGCCACCGGACTCGCCTTCGCCTTGACGCTCTTCACCCTCCTGGCTGGTCAGGGGTCGGTGGCGGACGCGGGCCGGGTGATTTCGGCCGAGATGGGGCGTCGGCTGGACGTCGTCCAGGCCGAGCACGCCGCCCGGGCGTCGCTCCCGGAGGTCCAGGAGTTCGCCCAGCGGTTCCCGGGGGCGGCGGCGATGGTGGAACAGGGGGAGAAGCAGCTCCCGAGCATCACCGCGGGGGCGATCGAGCTGTTCCCCGCCCTCCTCGCGCTCGAGTCGCTCGCCCTGCTGGCGCTCGGGTGGACGCTCTACCATCGGTCCAGCCGCACACGGATCGGCCCACCACTCGGGCTCCTCTGCCGCTTCCGGTTCAACGACCAGTTGATCTGGGGTGTGGTACTGGGCGTCACCCTGCTCGTGCTGCCCGGCCTGGCCGAGCTGCGCGCCGTCGGGCTCAATGTCGCCGTGTTCTTCGGGGCGCTGTACGCGCTGCGGGGACTTGGCGTGATCGCGTGGTTCCTCGCGCCGGGGCGTCCTGCCCCGGTATTGCTGATACTTGCCGCGTGCCTCGCGGGACCGGTCGTCGGGGTGTTCTCCGTCGGCTTGGGCCTCGCCGACACGTGGATTGACTGGCGTGGCCGGTTGCGGCCGGCCACCTAACGACTGGAGTCAACGACCATGGAAGTGATTCTGCGACAGGCCGTGGACAACCTCGGCCACCCCGGCGACCTGGTGAAGGTCTCGGCCGGATTCGGGCGCAACTTCCTGCTCCCCCGCGGCATCGCGGTGGAAGCCACGGAAGGCAACAAGCGCCGCATCGCCCAGGAAAAGGCCCGACTGGAGGCGGCCGAGGCGGAGCGTCGCCAGGCGGCGGAAGGGCTGGCGGCCAAGTTTGAGGCCGTCTCCCTCACCTTCTCGGCGCGCGTCGGCGAAGAGGGCAAGCTGTTCGGCTCGGTGACCGCCTCGGACATCGCGCACCAGCTGGAGGCGCAGGGCTTCTCGGTCGAGAAGCGCCAGATCGACCTCCATGAGCCCATCAAGGCGCTCGGGGTCTACCGGGTCCCGATCCGCCTGCACGCGGACGTGAAGCCGGAGATCAAGGTCTGGGTGATCAAGGGGTAACGCCCGACACCGGGCTGAGCACATCACGGGCGCACGGGGTATCACTCCTCGTGCGCCCGTGGCGCATCCGGATGGCTCCTGTTGCGTCCGTGGCGCATGGGGGCGAACCGTTGCCGCGTCCCGGGCGTATATCGCCGGGACGCCCCCTGGCCACCGACTAGGGTAGACGCGCCGGTGGCGTGTCGCTGGAGGGGAAGCCACCGGTTAGCTTGGGCAATTGACAGCACTCACGGCTCACGCAAGAGGTTGACCGTTGGCAGGGACCCGCACTTCAACTCGCGCGTCGTCCGAGCAGCTGGCCCGCCGCATCGCGGACCTCTGCCTGGACAACAAGGCTCAGGACGTCGTCATCCTCGACCTGCATGGCGTGACCGACATGACGGACTTCTTCGTGATTGCGAGCGGCACCTCGGACACCCACGTGCGGAGCACCGCCGACCGGGTGGTGGAGACGCTCAAGGCAGAGGGAGACGGCCCCACCCACGTGGAGGGGACGGCCCAGGGGCGCTGGGCGCTCGTGGATTTCGTGGACGTCGTCCTGCATGTGTTCCACCCGTCGATGCGCAGCTTTTACCAGTTGGAACGCCTGTGGAGCGATGCCCGGGTGATCCCCGTTGCCGCACAAGGAGCCCACGTATGATCCGCCGCCTGCTCGCGCTCGCCCTGCTCGCCGGGGCCGCCCCTGCCAGCGCCCAGATGTATTTCGGGCAGAACCAGGTGCAGTTCGACGAGTTCAAGTGGCAGGTCCTGGAGACCGAGCACTTCCTGATCCACTACTACCCGGAGACGGCGGACATCATCAACGATGCCGCCCGCATGGCCGAGCGTTCGTATGCGCGGCTGTCGCGGCTCCTGAACCACCAGTTCCGCGAGAAGAAGCCACTGGTCCTGTTCCGCTCGCGGACGGACTTCGGGCAGAACAACGTCACGGGCGACCTTGGTGAGGGCACCGGGGGTGTGACCGAGGCCCTTCGTCACCGGGTGCTGTTGCCGTTCACGGGGGACTTCCAGTCGTTCGAGCATGTCCTCGCGCACGAGCTGGTCCACTCCTTCCAGTACGACATCTTCGCGCGCGGCCGCGCCGGCGGCGGCTTGCAGACCCTGGCCCAGGTGCAGCCCCCCCTCTGGATGATGGAGGGGATGGCCGAATACCTCTCCCTCGGCCCGGGCCACGTGCTCACCCATTCGTGGATGCGGGACGCTGCCCTCAACGGCAACCTCCCGACCATCAAGCTGATGACCGACTACCCGGACCGGTTCTTCCCGTACCGGTTCGGCGAGGCCCTGTGGGAGTGGATCGGCGAACGTTGGGGCGATGACGTCATCGGTGAGATCCTCAACGCGACGCCGAACGTGGGGGTGGAGCGCGCCTTCCGTCGCGAGCTGGGCCTCTCGCTCGAGGAGCTGGGCGACGAGTGGAAGGAAGCGATGCAGACGCGCTTCCTCCCCAAGGTCGCGCAGCTGGACCGCGCGCGGAAGTTCTCCGATGCCCTGCTCAACCAGCGGCGCACGGGCGGCTTTTCGCAGTTGTTCATTGCCCCGGCCTACTCGCCGGACGGCAAGTACATCGCCTTCATCTCCCAGGGCAGCTTCCTGCGCGGCGAGGTCTTCCCCGACCTGTGGCTGGGCGACGGCGAGACCGGCAAGCGCATCAAGCGACTGATCAAGTCGACCCTCGATCCCGACTTCGAGGAGCTGCGCCTGATCTACTCGCAGAGCGCCTTCTCGCCCGACGGCAAGACGCTGGCGTTCACCGCGCAGCGCAACGGGCGTGACGTGCTGTACCTGATGGACGTGCAGCGCCGGAAGGTCACGCACACCTTCGACAAGTTCGCGCTCGACGTGGTGATGAACCCGTCGTTCTCGCCGGACGGCAAGCAGGTCGTGATCAGCGGGTACAACTCGGGCGTGTTCGACCTGTTCATCGTGAACGTGGCCGACGCGAGCCTGCGCCAGCTGACGAACGACAAGCACGCCGAGATGATGCCGCAGTGGTCGCCGGACGGAAAGACGATCGCGTTCGCGACCGATCGCGGCGAGGGCACCGACCTCGACGTCCTCCGCTTTGCCAAGTGGAAGATCGGGACGCTCGACCTCGGGTCGAACGCGATCACCATCCTGCCCAACCAGGACGGGCTGAACCTCAACCCGATGTGGGCGCCGGACGGCAAGTCGCTGGCCTTCCTGTCGGACCGGAACGGCACGTCGAACATCTTCCTGTACGACTTCGACAAGAAGGAGCACTACCAGCTGACCAACGTCGTCGGCGCCATCTCGTCGATCTCGGAGTACTCGCCGGCCATCACCTGGGCACGCGGGGCAGACAAGCTCGCCTTCACCTACTACGAGAACGGCGACTACACCGTCTGGACCATCAACAACCCGCGCAAGCTCAAGAAGGACCCGTATCGCGGGACGCCGGCGACCGTGGTGGCCAGCGCCACCCCCGCCACGCCGGCGGCTCCCACCCCCGCGGTGAGCGCCGCGCAGGCCGCCGAGGACATGCGCCGTGCCATCGAGACAGCCGCCCGCGCGGCGGACACCACGCGGCGCGAGGAAACGGTCTCGATCTACCGCTCGGCCACGGGGCTGCGCCCCTCGGCCGACATGCCCGGCTCCAACGAGCGATCGGGCAACGCGCCGATCTCGGTGAGCGAGCTGCTCGACAGCGCGACCTTTGCCCTGCCGGACACCAACAGCTTCCGCAGCTACCGGTATCGCCCGGGATTGCAGCCCGAGTACATCTCGCGGCCCAGCGTCGGGTATGCGCAGGACAACTTTGGCCGCGGATTGTTTGGTGGCACGGCCATCGTGCTCGGGGACATGCTGGGGAACAACCAGCTGGCCGTCGCCGGCCAGATCAACGGACGGCTCAGCGAGGCGTACTTCTACGGCGCCTACACCAACCGAGCCCGGCGGCTGCAGTACACCACGGGGCTCGCCCAGACCCCGATCTTCTTCCTCAATGACTACCGCGAGGAACCGGTCGGCAATGGCCTCCCGCGGACCGTGCAGAGCTACGACATCGCGCGCTTCATCATCCGGCAGGGGTTCGCCATCGCGATGCGCCCGAAGAACCGCTTCACGCGCTGGGAGTTCGGCATCAACGCGACCAACCTGGCCTCGTCCGTCGCGACGATCCAGCGCCTGGTCGATTACGGCACCGGCTTCGCCTCCGACTTCGTCACCACCGCCGTGCAGCCGGGGCGCAATCGCTCCTACTTCGGACCGTTTGCCGCCTACGTCTCGGACAACTCCCTGTTCGGCTACACCGCGCCGATCAGCGGGCGCCGCTTCCGGTTCCAGGTCGAGCCGTCGGTCGGCCAGTTGCAGTGGACGGAGATCACCGCCGACTACCGCAAGTACGTCCCGCTCCTGTTCAACTTCCTCACCTTTGCCTGGCGCACCCAGGCCAACGTGGGCGTCGGCCGCGACGAGCTGGAGTTCCCCAAGTACATCGGGCGCCCGGACTTCGTGCGCGGCTACGACCGCGAGCAATTCACGTCGCAGTTCTGCGGCGGGCTCGTCAATGACACCTCGTCGTGCAGTGCGACCGAGCTCCTGGGCTCGCGCGTGGCCTTTGCCAATGCCGAGCTGCGCTTTCCGCTCGTGCGGCGCTTTGACCTCGGCCTGATCCCGATCTCCCTGCCGCCGGTGGACGGCCTCGTCTTCTACGACGCCGGCGTGGCCTTCCGGCGCGGCCAGTCCGTCTCGCTGAAGAAGCCAGCCGGGTACGACGAGGACACCCAGCGGTACGTCCTGCGCAGCTACGGCGCGGGGATCCGGCTGAACCTGTTCGGCTTTGCCCTGGTCCGGTGGGACTATGCGATCCCGCTCGACCGGCCCGGCCGCAAGGGCTACTGGATGTGGACGCTCGGGCAGTCGTTCTGAGCCTCCCACACGCCTGACCCCGCGGGGCCCCCAGCGACATTTGGCTGGTGGCCCCGCTTTGCACTGAGGGGGTTATTTTCCCCCGGTGCGCCCCCGCCCCTCCCTCATCGCCCTGTGCTTCCTCGCCGCCTGCGGCGACGCGAAGCCCGAACCGTCAAGCGAGGGACGGATTCCGGCAGGGCCTGATCCGGTGGTCGTGCGTATTCCGCGTGGAGGCGGCCAGGTCCGCGCCTTTCGCTTTGCCGCCCTCGACTCCGTGATCTGGCGGTCGTCGCACAACGCACCGCCGACGGAGCGCGTCCTCGCCTTCGACCAGGAAAACGGGCTGCTCGCCTTCAGCGACACCGCGGGATATCCCGGCTGGATCGACTTGCGACTGGGCTCGGTCCGTCGCCCGACCAGGGCCTCCTTTGCTTCGGTAGTCTCTGCCGACGGATGGTCACTCTACGGCACCACCACCAGTGGCAGCCTGGTGCGCATGACCCCGAGCGGCGATTGGCAATCGCCGCAATCGGAGCCGATTCGCCGCGCCATCCCGGCCCCGGACGGGAACGTGGTGGTTGTCGCCAAGCGAGGGGGCACCGACATGCTGTTCCGCATGCGTCCCCCCGACGATGCCGTCGCCGACTCGATGCCCGTCGGCGCCATCTCGCGCGCGATGGTCACTCCCGTGGGTGATCGTGCCTACCTCGCCGTCGGGGGCAAGGTGTGGAGCCTTCCCCCGGGGAATTTCGGGGACGCGGAGGAGTTCGACCTCGGTGAGGAAGTCCTCGCGATGGCCCCCACCCCGTCGGGCGACCGGATCTTCGTGGCCGACGCCAGCACCCCACGCCTCAAGCGCCTCGACCGGTACGCGCGCGAAGTGAGCGGCAGCACCCGGCTCCCCGGGCTGGCGAC
>JAEUJL010000718.1 GCA_016794835.1 Gemmatimonadota bacterium
CAGGTACATGACGTTCAGCGCGTAGAACGTGTTGGCGAAGCCCTTCGCCGCCCGCTTGTCGCTGGCGGAGAGCGTCGGGGCCGCGTCCACGGCTTCGTTGAACTTCACGACGTTACGCATCTGCTGGAACCGGCCGCCCCAGTTGCCCGAGGCAAAGCCGCCCGGATCGAGCTTGGGGCCGGCGATGCCGATCAGGTAGTTGGAGACCGACCGGGCGTCCGTGGCGAAGTAGCGATACGACTCGCGCCCGAAGATCCCGAAGTCCGAGATCATGCCGAACCACTGGTCGCGCTCGGTATCCGTGAGCCCCGTGGCGAGGATCTGGATGCCGTTCGGGTCCTTCGCCACGCCGTCGATCGTCGGGCGGTTGAAGTCGCGGATATTGAGCTGGTCCGCGTTGCAGGCCGCGGTGAGCGCCACGAGGGTGGTCGCCGCGAGCCGGGAAAGCGTGCGCTTCATGGAGGTATGGGAGGTGGTCATGTGATTACCACCCCAGGTCGATGGTGAGGAAGAACGAACGCGTCGGCGGGAACGGTGCGAGGTCGACGACGCGCGCCACGACGCTGCCGGCGTTGTTCACTTCCGGGTCGTAGCTGTTGTACGGCGTGATCATGAACAGGTTGCGGCCCGACACCGAGAGGCGGCCGTTACGGGCGCCCGGGATGCGGGAGTACCAGTTCTGCGGCATGTCGTATGAGACCGAGACCTCGCGCAGCTTGGCAAACGACGCCTTCTGCACGTAGACGCGGGCGTCCGAGCCGCCGTTCCACTTGTTGAAGCGGTACTCGCCGAGCGTCTTGCCGATCGACGCATCGGGCGACGGATCATCGTAGTCCCAGGTGTTCTGGCCTTCGTCGTACAGGGACTGCGTGAGGTTCGAGAGGTAGCCGCCGTGCTTGTAGTCGAGCACGCTGGTGAGCGTGAAGCGACGATACTGCACGTCGTTGGTGAAGTTCATCAGGTACCGCGCGTTCGCGTCGGCGATCGCGTTGGCCGAGACCGCGCCATTGGCGCCCACCGTGTTGCCCCAGATCGTGGAGACCGGGTAGCCCTCGGTGAAGCGGAGGCGCCCGTAGGCGTTACCGAAACCACCACCGACCGGCGCCAGGAACGGCAGCACGCCTTCGGGGAAGTCGGTGATGTCCTGGCGGTTCTGGTACCAGGTCGCGCGGGAGGTCCAGGTGAGGTTGTTCGTCTGCACCGGGATCGCGGTCACGCCGACTTCATACCCCTTCGACTCCATCTCACCGCCGTTCACGATCGTCGAGGCGACACCGGTGGACGGCGCCGGCACCGGGCGGACGAGCAGGTCCGTGATGGTGCGGTTGAAGAACGTCGCCTCGACGCGGAGGCGGTCACGCCACATTGCCGCATCAAAGCCGACTTCGATCTCGTTGTTGATTTCCGGCTTCGCGAGCGGGTTGTTCACCGTCGCGTTCTGCACGAGCGAGGTGCGCCCGCCGATCTGGCCCGACGAGGCCAGCACGAGGAAGCGCTCGCCGTACTGCGGCTGGTTGCCCGCCTGGCCGTACGAGGCGCGCAGCTTGAGCTCGCTGATCTTCGGGACGACGTTGAGCAGGCGATACGACGCGGACGCGCGCGGGAAGTAGTAGAACTTGGTCGGGTCGCCGTTGACCGACGAGCGCTCACCACGCACCGCGACCGAGAGGTACAGCTTCTCGTCGAACATCACTGCTTCCTGCTGGGCGAGCCAGGCCTGGTTCTTGATCTGCGTCCGGGTCTGCTCCGCCGTGACCACCTGCGCATTGGCATTCGCGTTGATCTGCTGCGGCGCGAGGCCGCGGGCGATCAGGTTGTAGTCGTTCGACCCACGCTCCTCGTACTGGAGGCCGACCTGGGTCGTCGAGTTCATCCACGAGAAGGTGTTGTTGTTCCACACGGCCGACACGGTCCCGTTGATGAACTTGTTCGTCCCGTTGCCCTGGACGGCCGTTCCCGGGGTCGCGCCACCGCCCGGCGCCCCGAGGCGTGCGAACTGCAGTTCGGGCGGCGCAAGCACGTAGGACTCATTGCTGAACCGGTCCGCGCCGCCGATCGCGGTGAGCGTCAGGTTGTTCTTGTCCGTCGTCCAGGCGTTGTAGCTCGCACGACCCGAGAAGATCTGGCGCCAGATGTCCTCGTCGTTCTTGAACATGTCGTACGTCTGGAACGGGTTGGCGGAGTTGAGCACGCCACCACCCGGGAACGG
>JAEUJL010000756.1 GCA_016794835.1 Gemmatimonadota bacterium
TCGATGCTCGTCGCCTTCCTGGCGATGTACGCGTTTGGGTACTCGGCCAACCTCATGAGCCTGGGGGCGCTCGACTTCGGCCTCATCGTCGATGCCTCGGTGGTGATGGTCGAGAACTTCGTCAGGCGTCTCGAGCATGGCCGGCCGGCCCCATCCGAGCGACGGGCGCTGCTCCTGTCGGCCGCGCAGGAAGTCGGGCGACCGATCCTGTTCGGCATCGCGATCATCGTCGCGGTGTACATCCCCATCTTCACGCTCGATGGGATGGAAGGCCGGATGTTCAAGCCGATGGCCTTCACGGTGGTCGCCGCCGTGCTGGGGTCGTTGCTCCTGGCCCTCACCTACGTGCCCGCGATCAGCGGATGGCTCCTGGACCATGCGGAGGAAAGCCGCGCCCCGGTCTTCGAGCGGGTGCGTGCGGTCTACGAACGTGCGCTCGACTGGTCGCTGGCCCATGGTCGGCGCGTCGTCGCCGTCGCCACGGTGCTCGTGGTTGCCGCGGTGAGCTCGCTCGCCGTGATCGGGACCGAGTTCATGCCGCGACTGGACGAGGGCTCCATCCTGATCACGACGCGGCGCCTCCCGTCGATCGCGCTGGCCGAGGCCGTGGAGATTTCCACACAAACCGAGCGCATCATCCGTCGTTTTCCCGAGGTTACCACGGTGGTGACCAAGGAGGGGCGGCCCGACCTGGCCACCGAGGCCATGGGGCTGTTCGAGGGCGACCTCTACGTGATCCTCAAGGACCGCGACGAGTGGACCACGGCGGACGATCCCGAGGGACTGGTCGCCGCCTTCGACTCGGCGCTCGCCGTCGTCCCTGGCGTTGAGGTGTCGTTCACCCAGCCCCTCGCCATGCGCATCGACGAGGCCGAGAGCGGGATCCGGTCGGACCTCGGGGTGAAGGTGGTGAGCCCGGACCTCGAGCGGAACGCGGCCTTGGCCGAGCGCATCCTGCGGATCATCGAGCAGGTGCCGGGGAACGCCGATGGCGCGGTCGAGATTGCCGACGGCACCGGGCAGATCGCCGTGCGCGTCAACCGCGATGCCCTGGCCGCGTACGGGGTCTCGGTCGCGGAGGTCCAGCGCGCCGTGGAACTGGCGATGGGCGCGCGGGTCGCGACCGAGCTGGTGGAGGGACCGCGGCGCGTGGGCGTTGCGGTGCGATACCCCGACCTGTACCGCAACGACCTCCATGCCCTGGAGGCGCTGACCGTTCGCACGAGTGCGGGAGCCCTCGTCCCGCTCCATGCCCTCGCTGAACTGGTGTCCACCACCGGGCCGGAGCTGATCGGCCACGAGGATGGGCAGCGACGGTCGCTCGTGTTAAGCAACGTACGCGGCCGCGACCTGGGGAGCTTCGTCTCCGAGGTCAAGCGCCGCGTCGCGCGCGAGGTCCAGCTCCCGGCCGGCACCTTCCTCGAGTGGGGCGGGCAGTACGAGAACCAGCAGCGGGCCATGAGCCGCCTCGCGGTGGTGGTCCCGCTATCCCTACTCCTGATCTTCCTGCTCCTCTTTGCCTCGTTTGGGTCCGTCCCGCAGTCCGCCCTCGTGCTCACCAACGTGCCGTTCGCGCTCGTCGGCGGGATCGCGGTGCTCTGGCTGCGCGGCCTCAACCTCAACCTCTCGGCGAGCATCGGCTTCATCGCCTTGTTCGGGATCGCGGTCCTCAACGGCGTGGTCATGGTCTCGCACATGAACGCGCTCCGTGACGCGGGGGCGTCCCTGGCCGACGCGGTGCGGCGTGGGGCGCTGGATCGCCTGCGCCCCGTGCTCATGACGGCGCTGGTGGCGTCACTCGGCTTCGTCCCCATGGCGCTGTCCACGAGCCCGGGGAGCGAGGTGCAGCGGCCGCTCGCGTCGGTCGTGATCGGGGGGCTCGTGACCTCGACGCTGCTGACGCTCCTGGTCCTCCCGACGCTCTACCTCGCGCTGATGAACTGGCTCCACCAGCGGCATCTCGACGCGACCGGGGAGGAGGAAGAGGCGCCGTGGGTGTCGCCGAGCCTCGAGCGCTGGCCGGCCGACCGTCGGCCCGGGTGACGGGCGCGGCTCCGGCCGCGTCCACACTGGAGTTCGCGACGGCTCGCCGCCAACTTTGCGGCTGCCTCCTCTCACCGGCCCTTCCCACATGTCGGCCCCACTGACCCAGCTCTCCGACGAAGAAACCCTGTTTCGCGACGCCGTCACGGCGTTTGCTGACGCCGAGGTGCGCCCCCGGGTGGAGGCGATGGAGCGTGCCTCGAAGATCGACCCCGCCCTCGTCGAGCAGTGCTTCGCGCTCGGGTTGATGGGGATCGAGGTGGATGAGGCCCACGGTGGCGCCGGCGGCTCGTTGACGATGGTGGCGCTGGCGGTCGAGGAGATCAGCAAGGTGGACGCGTCGTCGGCCATCCTCGTCGATGTGCAGAACACCCTGGTCGAGTACCCGCTGCGCACCTACGCGACGGACGCGCAGAAGCAGCAATACCTCACCCGCCTCACGCGCGACACCGTCGGGGCGTACGCCCTGAGCGAGGCCGGGTCAGGCTCCGATGCGTTCGCCCTGGCGACGCGCGCGACCCAGGACGGAGACCATTGGATCCTCAACGGTCGCAAGATGTGGATCACGAATGGCGCGGAGGCCCAGGTCTACGTCGTCTTTGCCAACGCCAATCCCGACGCAGGGTACAAGGGCATCACGGCGTTCATCGTCGAGCGCGACTTCCCCGGCTTCAGCGTGGGGCGCAAGGAGGACAAGCTCGGCATCCGCGCCTCGAGCACCGTGGAGCTGATCCTCGACCAGTGCCGCGTCCCGGCGGCCAATGTGCTCGGGCAGGTCGGCCAGGGATACAAGATCGCCATCGACACGCTGAATGGCGGACGGATCGGCATTGGCGCCCAGATGATCGGCGTGGCGGGTGGCGCCCTCCGCGCGGCGATCGCGTACCTCAAGGAGCGCCGGCAGTTTGGCAAGGCGCTGGCCGAGTTCCAGGGGATCCAGTTCCAGGTCGCGCAGGCGGCCACGGAACTCGAGGCGGCCCGCCTGATGGTCTACAACGCGGCCCGCATCAAGGACGCCGG
>JAEUJL010000814.1 GCA_016794835.1 Gemmatimonadota bacterium
ATGATCGGCTCGGCGCACGTCCCGGCCGGGAAGTACACCCTGTTCCTCTATCCCACGGCGACGGCGGCGTGGTTGATCGTCAACAAGCAGACCGGTCAGTGGGGCACGGCCTACGACAAGGCGCAGGACCTCGTCCGCATCCCGCTCGAGCTGCACATGAACCTGCCCACGGCCGAGGAGCGTTTTCGCATCTTCATGGCCGGTGACAAGCTCATGATGCATTGGGACCGCGGGGGGTACGGAGTGAAGGTTGGGACGATGTAGGGGAAGGGCAACCGCCACTGCGCAGTACGAGCAGTACGAGCAGTACGAGCAGTACGAGCGGTACGAGCGGTACGTGGGGCACCTGGGCGGAGGTCGTCGGTTCCCGTGCTGCCCTGACCTCCCGTGCTGCTCGTGCTGCATCAGTTGAAGCGGCCACCGCCACTGCGAAGCACGGGTAGCACGAGTCCGTGACTAAAACGAGACGCCCAGCGCCAGGTTCACCTGCACGGCGCGGAGCGCGCCGGTGCGGTACGTCGTCGTGATCTGCCGGACCTCGAGGGCTGACACAAACGGGGCGGGCATCCATTGCACTGACCCGCCCCACGTGGCGTTCTTGAGCCGGCCGTTCACGTCGAGCTGCGCGTCCTCGGGATCGTCCATCCCCCACATCCCACCCAGCGAGAGTTCAGGCGCCACCTGCACCAGCAGCTGGCTCCACCCGCCGCGGGATTCCACCGGGACGTTGCGTGGCCCCAGGTGTTGCCCGATGCCGCCGCCGCCGAGTCCGGTGAGCGCGGCGCCGGTGAAGGCCTCCCCCGTGAGAGTGACGACCTTGCCTAACGGGAGTCGCCACGCGGCGGCGATCGCGCGCGAGACCAGCAGCGAGTCGCCGGAGGTGGCGAGCCACCCGCGATGGGCGCCGAGGCTGATGTCGCCCGGGCGGTCGGCGGTGCCCCAACGCACGATCGCCCGGCCTTGCAGGGACGGGCGACCACTCTGCTCGGCGCGATCGGGCTGCGTGAAGAGCTCCCCCTGCGCCTCGTTGGAGCCCGCCCCGACGATGGCGGCCTCGAGGTCGAGCTTCGCTGACTTGCCCCGGGCCACGCGCACTCCACCGCGGACCTGCGGCAGCCAGAGCCACAGGTTGCCCGACGTCGCGAGCCCGGAAAGTCCAACCATCGCCAGCGACTGCGGGTTGTATTCCGCAATCAGGGGCACCTCCTGCCCGATGAGGAGGGTGGCCCGGCTCCACGCGGCATCCACCACCGCGCGTCGCACGCGGAAGAGGGCGAACAGGTCCCCAAAGCCACTCGCCTGCTGCCCACCGTAGAAGTCTGTGTCCAGCTCAGCGCGGACCTCGGCGCCACGCACATCCGGCCAGAAGGCGCGGACGCCAAGGCGTGTCTGCCGCACCGTCATCCCGAAGCCGCCACCGTCACCCAAAGAATCCGCGGCACTCGGTCGCACCACGAATTGCGGGATGTCGAAGTTGTTGGTGCGGCGCGAGGTCGAGAACGTGTTGACCAGGATCGTGCCCGTGACGCGCACATCCACCCGGTCCGCGTCCTGGGCGTCCGCGCGGTGGGCGGCAAGGGTCCCGGCCAGGGCTGCGTGTAACAGGAGGAGTCGTCGAGAATCCACGGGCTATTGCGGGAGGTGTTGGGATGGGATACGCTAGCAGAATGCACCTTGCCTGGCGTCGTGTAAACCGTTGGTGGCTCGTCACCTGCGTCCTGGTCCCGATCGGGGCGAGCGCGCAGGGCGTGGTGGCCGGCAAGGTGGAGATTCGCGACAAGAAGGGGCTCGCCGCCGATGTCGATGCCACCCTCCTGTGGCTCGAGGGAGCCGGTCTCGCCGCGGGTGCCGCGCAACGCACCGAAGTGAAGACCTACGACAAGACCTTCCTCCCCGGCGTGGTGCTGCTCCCGGTGGGATCGACGGTCTCCTTCCCGAACCAGGATCCGTTCGACCACAACGTCTTCGCCACCTCCGGACCGAAGGTCTTTGACCTGGGGCTGTACGGACAGAACGAGACGCGGTCGGTGACCTTCGACAAGCCGGGCCTCGCGCGCATCTACTGCAACGTGCACGCGAAGATGGCGCTGACCGTCCTCGTCCATCCCACCACGCATGCCGTGCGCCCGGACAAGGGCGGGCGGTTCCAGTTCACGGGGGTCGCGCCGGGGACCTACACGTTGCGTGCCTGGCACGAGCGCGGGGGCGAGAAGACGATGCCCATCACCGTGCCTGCGGCGACCGACCTCGTGGTGACGATGGACGCCACGCGGTTCAAGTTCGTGCAGCACATGGACAAGACGGGCAAGTCGTACGACGCGCGCGGGCGACGCTACTAAAGGCCGGCCACGGTGCTTCGCCCGCGACGTCTCGCGTCCCAGATCTTCGCCGCCAGTGCGGCCGTGGTGGCCGGCTCCCTGGTCCTGGTGTGGATCCTGACCTCCTGGCGGGCCAGCGGGATCGCCGATCGCAACATGGCGAACCAGTTGCAGGCCACGCGGGCCGCGGTGGAGGACGTGCTCGCCCAGCGCACCCTCAGCGTCCAGCGCTTGGCCGCCGGGCTTGCCGGCGTGCCCGCGTATTACTCCCGGTTCGAGGGCGCGGTGGAGCAACGATCCCTCAGCACGCTGCTGGACCAGGCCGAGGAGTTCCGCGACCAGCTCGGCGCCGCGTGGACCATGCTGCTCGATGGCAATGGGACGATGCTGGCCTGGACCCTGCACCCCGATCGTTCCAACGAGGATTTCAGCGCGGGCGCACTCGTCGCGCGCGCCATGGCCGGCGACTCCACCGAGGGGACCTGGGTGGAGCCCACGGAATCCGGGGATGTGCCCTACCAGGGGATTGCAGTCCCCCTGCGCGCCCCCGGCGGCACCACGGTGCGCGGCGTCCTCGTCGCCGCCCTTGCCATGGACTCGACCCTGGCCGCGCAGCTGCGCCGCCAGACCCGCGCCGATGTGGCGGTCGCGATCCTGGACACCACGGGCAAGGCCCAGGTGGTGACGGCCACGCTGGCCGCGCCCCTCGGGCCGGCGATCGATGCGCGCAACGCCGAGGGCCGCGTGAAGGTCACCACGGAGACCGACAGCTACATTGGCGCGGCGAGCCCGCTGACCACGGCCGGGGGCGATACCGTGGGGGTGGTGGTCGGGTTGGGCTCGCAGCGCGACGCGCTCGCCGCCAACGATCCCCTCAAGGGGGCCACCCTGCTGGGCTTCCTGGCCGGCTTGGCGCTCGCGTTAGGCACCGGGTCCTGGCTTTCCCGGCGCATCGCCGAGCCGCTGCGCAGCCTCGTGCGGGCCACGCGCGCCGCGCGCGAGGGGGACTACAGCGTCACCCTGCCGAAACACGCCCCCCAGGAGATCAGCGAGCTGGCGAAGGCGTTCCATGGCCTCATGGACGACCTCAAGGCCAAGGATGAACTCGTCGCCGTGATGCAGCACGAGAAGGGCACGCGCGAGATCGTCGCCGCGCCGGGCGCTCGCCTCGAGGTCGGCGCCACCTTCGATGGACGCTACGAGATCCGGCAGCTGCTCGGCGCCGGCGGGATGGGCACCGTCTATCGCGCCGTGGACCGCGAACTGGGCGAGACGGTCGCCCTCAAGACACTTAGCGGCGCCTCGCTCGCCGAGGGGAACGGGCCGGCCCTCGATCGGTTCCGCGAGGAGATCCGCCTCGCGCGGCGCATCAGCCATCGCAACGTTGTGCGCACGCACGACCTCGGCGTCGTCGACGGCACGTACTACCTCACGATGGAACTTGTCGACGGCCGCTCGCTCGAGGATGTCCTCGCCCAGGAGGGCACGCTCTCCCCGCGCGCGGTCCACTCGATCGCCGTGCAGGCCCTGCGCGCGCTGGACGCGGCCCATGCGGTCGGCGTGGTGCATCGCGACATCAAGCCACCCAACCTGCTCCTCGACGGCAGCGGCCTGCTCAAGGTCACCGACTTCGGGATTGCACGACTCGCCGATGCCGGTGGCCGGGCGGGCAAGCTCACCGC
>JAEUJL010000824.1 GCA_016794835.1 Gemmatimonadota bacterium
TTGACCGCTTTCCAACCGCCCCATGTACACCTTCCTTCTCGTCATCCTCATCATCGTCAGCCTCGTGGTGATGGCGGCCGTCCTGTTGCAGGCTGGAAAGGGTGGCGGGCTCGCAGCGTCCTTCGGTGGCGCCTCGTCGTCTTCAGATTCGCTCATCGGCAGCCGCCAGGCCGGTAACCTGCTGACGCGAGCCTCCTGGTGGGGCGGGGGAGTCTTCCTCTTACTGTCCTTCCTGCTCGGGCTCATGTCGGTGAAGACCCGCGCGCCCAAGTCGATCCTCGACCAGCCGTTCTCGACCGCTCCCGCCGCGCCGCCCGCCGGCCAGGCTCCAGCCGCCCTGACGCCGCCGGCGACCGGCACGCCGAAGGAAGCCGCGCCGACTCCCGCGCCCGCGCCCAAGCAGTGAGCCAGCCGGAACGCATCAAGGGGTTCCTCCTCCTCGAGGACGGAACCCTTTTTCGTGGGATCCTGGCGGCGGCCGTCGAACCGACCGTCGCCGAGGTGGTCTTTACCACGAGCATGAGCGGGTACCAGGAGACCTTCACCGACCCGTCCTATCGTGGCCAGATCGTCGTGATGACGGCCCCGATGATCGGCAATTACGGGGTCAATTCCGAGGACCCGGAATCGGAACGGCCGCAGGTCGCCGGTGTGGTGGTGCGTGAGCTTTCCCGCAGCTACTCCAATTGGCGTGCGAACGGTGACCTGACCTCTTGGCTCGGTGCCAGCGGGGTCCCCATCATCCACTCTGTCGATACCAGGCGCCTCACAAAGCACTTGAGGTCCGCTGGCGTAATGACTGGCGTGATTGGAGTTGGAGATGCACCGGGAGACGACGCGCGAAGTGCGCTGGAAGCCTGCCCGAGCATGGAGGGCCTCGACCTCGCGTCGGTGGTGACCACGGACCAGCCGTACACCTGGGGGCCGGACGACGCCGCCTACCACATCGTCGCCTACGACTTCGGGATCAAGCGCAACATCCTTCGACTGTTCGAGAGCCACGGATGTCGCGTGACCGTCGTTCCGTCGCGCACCCCGGCGAGCGAAGTGCTCAAGCTCTCGCCGAATGGCGTGTTCTTCTCGAACGGCCCCGGCGATCCTGCGGCGGTCGACTACGCGCCGGCGGCGATCCGGGAGATCGGTGACCGTGGCGTCCCGATGTTCGGCATCTGCCTCGGACACCAGCTGATCGGCCTGTCGTATGGCGGCCGAACGACGAAGCTCCCGTTCGGGCATCGCGGGGGGAATCACCCGGTGAAGGAGTTGGCATCCGGTCGTGTGCTGATCACCTCCCAGAACCACGGTTTCGCCGTGGAGGGGGGAGTTGATGGCATTCCTGGGGCGCCTGACCTCGAGGTCACCCACATCAACCTCAATGACGGGACGGTTGAGGGGCTGCGGCACCGTCGACTTCCGCTGTTCGCGGTGCAGTATCACCCGGAGGCGGCCCCTGGACCACACGACGCGCGTCCGCTGTTCAAGCAGTTCATGAGTGCGGTACGCGACGATGTAAACCGAAGTGGGACAACCGCTTGACACGTCGGGAGGGGGCTCCATAAGTTCGACCCCCAGCGGGCGGAACGAAGGCGTCCCCCTTGA
>JAEUJL010000826.1 GCA_016794835.1 Gemmatimonadota bacterium
GCCGGACCGTCGTGGGAGGGGGGCGACGCCGGTCGCCGCACGGTGGCCCCATACATTCGGCGGTTTGGTGGCGATGTGATCCACCAGGTCATCACCCATCCGCACCTGGACCACTACGGCGGGGTGCCGGGGCTCCTGTCGCCGCTCGCGGTCGACTCGGTCTGGGAAGGCGGGGCGCACGCGAACGCGGGATATGCGGCGTGGCGCGCGCGGGAGCGGCGTCCCTGGGGGGTGCTGTCCGCGGGCGATTCCCTGCGCCTGGACGGCGTGCTGGTGCGCGTGCTTGCGCCCTCGCAACCCTGGCGCGAGGCACAGGAGAACCCTAACGAGGCCAGCGTGGTCCTCCGCGTGGAATACGGGGCGCAGCGGTGGTTGCTCACCGGTGACGCCGAGGCCGGTGCGGAGGGATGGCTGTTGTCGCACGCCCGCGACGCGCTGGACGCGACCGTCTTGAAGGTCGGGCACCACGGCAGTCGGTCGAGCTCGTCCCCGGCGTTCCTCGACGCCGTGCGGCCACGTGTCGCGGTGGTCTCCGTCGGTCGGGACAACGACTACGGGCACCCGTCGGTCGAGGTGTTGCAGCGGCTCGACGCGCTCGGGGCCCATGTGTTGCGAACGGACGACGAGGGGACGATTGTCCTTGCCACGGACGGCCAATCGCTGGAGGTACGCACGGAATGGGGGTACTGGCGCTACCGCGGGCCCTGAGGGAGCTGGTCCTCGGCAGGGTGGAGCCGATGCCCACCGCGCTGCTCGGGGAGTTCCCGGAGCTCGCCGTGATGCGGCTCCGGCGCGGCGGGTTGCTGCCGCGGCTGGGGGGCTGGTGCCTGGGCCAGGGGAGTGTGGCCGGGATCACGGTCGGCCAGACCGTCTTTCTGGGCGTGGAAGCCGCCGTCACCGCGGAACTACTCTTGCACGAGCTCGCCCACGTCCGGCAGTTTGAGGCATTCCGGGCCTTTCCCCTCCGGTATTGGTGGGAATCGGCCCGGCGCGGGTACCTGGCGAATCGCTTCGAGGTGGATGCTCGTCAATTCGCCGCACGCCGACTCGACCGTCGTCCGGTCGACTCTCCCTGGAACGAGGATCCCTGAACGTGGTCAAGCACACCGCGACGTCGGTCGTCACGATCGAGCGCTTCATCATCGAACAAGAGCGGAATTTCCCCCAGGCCACCGGCCAGCTGTCGGGGATCCTCCAGGATATTGCCCTCGCGGGCAAGCTCATCACCAACAAGGTCCGTCGGGCCGGGTTGGTCGACATCCTGGGGGCCCTGGAGTCCGAGAACGTCCAGGGGGAGATCCAGCAGAAGCTCGACGTGTTCGCCAACGAGACCATCGTCAAGGCGATGGACCACGGCGGGCGGTTGTGCGCGATGGCGTCGGAGGAGGAGCCGGAAATCATCCCGATTCCCGACCAGTTCAAGTGCGGCAACTACGTGCTGTGCTTTGACCCGCTGGACGGCTCCTCGAACATCGACGTGAATGTCCCCGTCGGCACGATCTTCTCCGTCATGCGCAAGATCACGCGTGGCGTGCACGGGGAGCTGGAGGATGTCCTCCAGCCGGGCCGTCGGCAGGTGGCCGCCGGCTACATCATCTACGGCTCCAGCACGATGATGGTGTACACGACGGGGCACGGGGTGCATGGCTTCACCCTCGATCCGTCGATCGGTGAGTTCCTGCTTTCGCACCCGGACATCAAGATCCCACGCCGCGGTCGCTACCTGAGCGTGAACGACTCGTACGAGCAGTATTGGGACGAGCCCGTGAAGGCGTTGATGCGCCGGTACCGTGGCCTCGATGGGCAGCAGAAGGCGATGAACGTCCGGTACGTCGGGTCGCTGGTCGCGGACTTCCATCGCAACCTCCTCGGCGGTGGGGTCTTTGCGTACCCCGCCAACACGCAGTCACCGCGCGGCAAGCTGCGCATGCTGTACGAGTGCAACCCGCTGGCGTTCATCGTGCAGCAGGCGGGTGGCGCCGCGACCGATGGGATCAACGACATCCTGGATGTCATCCCGACGGAACTGCACCAGCGCTCACCGCTGTTCATCGGTAGCGCGGATGACATCGAGACGGCGAAGGACATGCTCGCCAAGCGCGTCGCCTGAGCCATCACCGCGTGACGAAGGGCCGGGGGGCGATCGCCGTATGCGGTGACCGCCCCCCGGCCGCGTTCCGGGCTCCACGTTCCCGCCTGCACGGGTCCCCGATTATCCTCCCCGCATGACCAAACCTGCGTCCAGCGAGCGGCTCTCGCCGGCTGGGATTCCCCTCAAGGTGGCGTACACCGCCGCGGACGTCGCGCCGGCCCTGGACGAGCGCCTCGGTGCCCCCGGCCACTTCCCGT
>JAEUJL010000021.1 GCA_016794835.1 Gemmatimonadota bacterium
GCGATTGCCTTCGCCATCGCCAGCGGGGTGACCCCCCAGGCGGGGCTCGTCACCGCCATCATCGCCGGCTTCCTGATCTCCGCCCTCGGCGGGTCCCGGGTGCAGATCGGGGGACCGACCGGTGCCTTTGTCGTGATCATCTACGGCATCGTGCAGGAGTACGGCGTCGATGGCCTCCGCGTCGCGACCACGCTCGCGGGGTTGATGCTCATCGCGATGGGGATCGCCCGGATGGGGCTGGTCATCAAGTTCATCCCGCAACCGCTGATCACGGGCTTCACGTCGGGGATCGCGGTGATCATTGCGCTCGGCCAGGTCAAGGACGCCCTCGGCCTCTCGATGGGTCCCGTGCCGGCGGAGTTCTTCGCCAAGCTGGAGGCCTACGCACAGAATGCCGGCTCCACGAACGGGTGGGCCTTCGGGATCACGGGCCTCGCGGGGGCCATCCTCCTGCTCTGGCCACGCGTCAGCCGCCGGATCCCCGCGCCCCTGGTGGCCCTGATCGTCACGACAGTGGTCGTGCAGGCGTTCCACCTCCCGGTGGAAACCATCGGGAGCCGCTTTGGCGCGCTGACCCTGGAGCTCCCGGTCCCGCAGCCGCCGGCCATCACCCTGTCGGAGGCCACGCGACTCATCTCTCCGGCCTTCGCCATCGCGCTGCTGGGAGCCATCGAGTCACTCCTCTCGGCCGTGGTCGCCGATGGCATGATCGGCTCGCGGCATCGCTCCAACATGGAGCTTGTGGCCCAAGGAATCGCGAACGTGGCGTCCGCCACCTTTGGAGGGATCCCGGCGACCGGGGCCATCGCGCGGACGGCGACGAACATCAAGAACGGGGCACGCACGCCGGTGGCCGGGATGTGGCACGCCGTGGTCCTCCTGCTCATCACCGTCCTGTTTGGCCGCTGGGCCTCGATGATCCCGATGGCGACCCTCGCCGCCATCCTGCTGCTCGTTGCCTACCACATGAGTGAGTGGCGCAACTTCGTCGACGAGCTTCGGGCCCCTCGCGCCGACGTGGCGGTGCTCGTGGTGTCGTTCCTGCTCACCGTCGTGGTCGACCTCACGGTGGCGATCGAGGTGGGGATGGTCCTGGCCTCATTCCTCTTCATGTACCGGATGGCGGACACCACCGGGGTGAACCCGATGCGACGCGCCATGCAGGACGAGGCCACGGGCGCCGACCGCGAGCTGTCCGCGGTGGCGATCCCGGACGGGGTCGAGGTGTTCGAGGTGAGCGGGGCCTTCTTCTTCGGGGCCGCCGAGCGCTTCAAGGACACGCTGGCGCAGGTGGCGCGCCGCCCGAAGGTGCTCGTCATCCGCATGCGCGAGGTCACCCTGATGGACGCCACGGCGCTCCGCGCCCTGCGGGACGTCGTGCGTCGCTGTCGCGCGGAGCGCATGCTCGTCCTCGTCGCGGAGGTGCATGCGCAGCCCCGGCTGGCGCTCGAGCGCTCGGCGCTGTGGGCCGAGCTGGGTGGGGACGCCGTCTTCCTCACGCTGGAGGACGCGCTCGACCACGCGCGGCACTGGCTCGACGGGCGCACGCCGACGCCCCTGGCGACTCCCGTCGCCGGTCCGCGTTAGGCGGTCGCCCTAGGTGTCCGCGAGGCGCTCGCGCGCCCACAACAGCGCGGCCAGGTACATGTCGCCGAGCAGCGCGGGATCGACGTTCACCGCCTGCGCCTCCGCCGTCACCACGTCCCACGTGGCCTTCTCGTAGCTCTCGACCAGGGACAAGGGACCCGCATACGGACCGCTGCGCACCAGCAGCGCCCGCTTGATCTCTTCCGCCAGGTCGATCTTCTCGAGGATCTCGGCCAGCGGCAGCCGCAGGGCCGCCTCGAGCAGGGAGAAGAGGCCCACCATGAACAGCGACTCGCTGGCGCGCCGGTCGCCCTTCTGCAGCCCGATCATCTCGGCAAAGCGCGCGCGTGCCAGTGCGGCCCGCACCACCTCGAGGTCCATCCCGCCGCGGCTCGCCACAGAGGACACCAGGAGGAGCGCCAGCCACTTGTGGAGTTCCGACCGCCCGACCATCCGGACCGCGTGCCGGATCGACTCGATCCCGCGCCCGCCCATCGCCGCCGAGTTCACCGTCCGCAGCAGCTTCATGGTCAGGGAGACGTCACCGCGGAACGCCTCCTCGAGCCGGCTGTCCGGCGAGTCCGCGTCGCGCAGCAGGTTCATCAGCCGCAGGATCGTCACCTGCCCCGCCTGCATTTCTCGCTTGACCAGGATCTCCGGCCGCTGGTAGTAGTACCCCTGGAAGAGGGTGAAGCCCAGCGCCTTGCACCGCGCTTCCACTTCCCGGGTCTCCACGCGTTCGGCCAGCAAGGCGACCCCGAAGGGACGGAGCTGCTCGACGAGCACTTCCAGGTCGGCGAACGGCCGCTCCAGCACGTCGACCTTCACGATCCCCACATGCGGGAGGAAGCGGTCCCAGGCCGGCGAGTACTCGAAATCATCGAGCGCCACGGTGTACCCGTTCTTCACCATCGTCTCGATGGTCGCCAGGACCTCGTCGTCCGGGGTCACCGTCTCGAGGACCTCGATCACGACCTGCCGCGGGTCAAAGAGGCCGAACACCCCCTGCAGCAGCATGTCCCGCGTGAAGTTCAGGAAGGCCCGCGCCTCCCCGGTCACCTTGTCCAGCCCCATGTTCAGGAAGGTCTGGACCAGGACCTCCGCCGCCATCGTCTCGGCTGACAGGGCGTCCGCCGTGGTGTGCTCCCCCGAGCGCCGGTACAGCAGCTCGTACGCGGCGAGGCGACCGTCCGCCTCGAAGATCGGCTGCCGGGCGACGAAGACGTCGTAGCAGGGAGAGGCCTCAGGGGAGGCGGTCTTCACGGTCACGGGCCGGGGGGTGTGGGATGCGGACGCGCCTCGGGGGCTCCAAGGGAGTATCGGACGGTCCCCGCCCGGCTTGTACCGCCCCGGGGGGTGGGTTACACTGGGAGTCCGGTTACTTGGGGGATCTCCCTCACAGTCCGGCCGGTCCCGGCCCCCCGGGATCACGCGCGAGTAGCTCAGCTGGATAGAGCGTCGGCCTCCGGAGCCGAAGGTCGTGGGTTCGAATCCCGCCTCGCGCATCCCCCCCGCAGTGCTTGCCCGGCAGCGCCCGCCAGCACTAGCTTCGCGAAGGGATCGCACCTTGCGACCCCGCCCAACCGAGCTGCCCGCCGTGGATATTGCCGAGCTCAAGCGGAAGTCCATTCCCGACCTGCAGTCGCTCGCCAGTGAGCTGCAGGTCGGGGAAACGATCGGGCTCCGGAAGCAAGACCTGATCTTCCGCATCGAGCAGCGGCTGCTCGACCAGCAGGTCCCGCTCCATTCCGAGGGTGTCCTCGAGATCATGGACGAGGGCTTTGGCTTCCTCCGAAGCCAGGACTGGAGCTACCTCCACGGCCCGGACGACATCTACGTCTCGCCGTCGCAGATCAAGCGGTTCGACCTGCGCACCGGCGACACGATCCGCGGCGAAGTGCGCCCGCCGAAGCAGTGGGAGAAGTACCTGGCGCTGCTCAAGGTCGAGACGGTCAACGG
>JAEUJL010000025.1 GCA_016794835.1 Gemmatimonadota bacterium
GCTACTCGTCTTTGACGTTGGGAATACGGAAACGACCGTCGGCCTGTTCGACGGCGAGTCGCTGCACGCGTCGTGGCGCATGGGGACAGACCCGGCGCGAACGCCGGACGAGGTGGCGAGCACGCTCCTGGCCCTGCTGCAGCTCCGCGGCCTGGATCGGCAGACCGTCACCGGGGCAGCGATCGGGTCCGTCGTCCCGGCGATGAATGACACCCTCGCCGGTGGCGTCCAGGTCCTCGCGGGGTGCCAGCCCCTGTTCGTGGATGCTCGCTCGCCGCTCCCGATCACCCTGGATGTCCTCGAGCCGCTGACCGTGGGCGCCGACCGGATCATCAATACCCTGGCCGCCGCCCGGCTCTTCGACTCGGACACGATCGTCGTCGACCTCGGGACGGCGACCACCTATGACTGCATCACCCGCGACGCGGTGTTCCTGGGCGGGGTGATCGCCCCCGGGATCCGGACCTCGGCGGAGACCCTGTTCCGGCGGACCTCCAAGCTCCCGGCGACCGAGTTGGTGCCCCCGGCGAGTGTGATTGGCCGCCGGACGGAGGAGTGCATCCGGAGCGGGGTGGTGTACGGGGCGGCGGAGGCGCTGGACGGGATCGTCCGGCGGATCAAGGCAGAATGGCCGACCGGCCGCGTCCCGCTGGTGGTGGCTACCGGGGGCCTGGCTCCCATGATCGCCCCGATCAGCACCTCGGTGGATCGGGTGGAGCCACACCTCACCCTGATAGGGCTCCGGATGGCCCACGAGCTCCTGTCCGCCTGACGCCTGGTCCCGGTCCGGGACCTCTGGCTCGGGCGGTTTGACGGGTGCCCGGGGGTCGAGTAGACTTCCCGTTAGCACTCGAACATGACGAGTGCTAACACATCATTTTCAATCCCAGAAGGAGGGACGACGTCTATGGCGACGAAGAACGCCGCTGCGACGAAGATCGCGCCGCTCGCCGATCGGGTGGTCGTGAAGGCGATGGAGGAGGCTGAGACCATGCGTGGTGGCCTCTACATCCCTGATACCGCCAAGGAAAAGCCGCAGCAGGGCGAGGTCGTGGCGACCGGCCCGGGCCGCTTTGAAGACGGGAAGCGTGTACCGCTCGACTGCAAGGTTGGCGACAAGGTCCTGTACGGGAAGTACTCCGGGACGGAAGTGACGGTCGACGGCGAGCAGTACCTCATCCTCCGCGAGAGCGACATCCTCGCGGTCATCAACTGACATCCAGGGGACATCCATGGCTGCTAAGGAACTCCATTTCAGCACGGACGCGCGCGCGGCGTTGAAGCGTGGCGTTGACCAGCTTGCCGACGCGGTGAAGGTCACCCTCGGCCCCAAGGGCCGGAACGTCGTCATCGACAAGAAGTTCGGCGCCCCGACGGTCACCAAGGACGGCGTGACGGTCGCGAAGGAAGTCGAGCTTTCGAACCCGATCGAGAACATGGGCGCGCAGATGGTGAAGGAAGTCGCGACCAAGACCTCGGACGTTGCCGGCGACGGCACGACGACCGCCACGGTGCTGGCCCAGGCGATCTTCCGCGAAGGGCTCAAGAACGTGACCGCTGGTATCAACCCGATGTCGCTCAAGCGCGGCATCGACAAGGCGACCGCCGCCATCGTCGAGGAGCTCAAGAAGATCTCCGTCCCGACCGCCGGGAAGAAGGAGATCGCGCAGGTGGCCTCCATCTCCGCGAACAACGACAAGGAGATCGGTGACCTCATCGCCGACGCGATGGAGAAGGTCGGCAAGGACGGCGTCATCACGGTTGAGGAAGCCCGCGGCATCGAGACGACCCTCGAGACCGTCGACGGCATGCAGTTCGACCGCGGCTACATCTCGCCGTACTTCGTCACGGACCCGGACAAGATGGAAGCCTCGCTCGAGGACGCCGTCATCCTGATCCACGAC
>JAEUJL010000110.1 GCA_016794835.1 Gemmatimonadota bacterium
GCCAAGTGCATGTGGTTCCATGGGTTGCAGGACTGGCGGTTGACACGAGCGATGGCTCCACTAGCTTTCGGCATCGGATCGGCCCGGAATGTGCGGGCCGGTTTGTTACGCCGGAGTGCGACCGTCGTATAAGAGCGGAAGCGTTCTCCAAGTTGATCGGGGCTGTAGCTCAGTTGGGAGAGCGCTGCAATCGCACTGCAGAGGTCAGGGGTTCGACTCCCCTCAGCTCCATAGATTTGCGGTACCGCTGGGCAGGATTCAGCCAGCCGTCGTTCGGTAGGACGTAGAGTTCCAATGACGACGCGCTTGGCGACTCCCGGCGCTCCGCTCCCTCACTGGCCGCCTTTGTGCGGCCAGTCGTGTTTCAGGGAGCGATGCCGGCGATATCCCGGCGCAGGGCCTCGAAACAGGCCGCGAGGAACCGATTCTCCTCGATCTCGGTCCGCCCCTCGTATTCGCCGAAGGCGGTCGCCCCGAGCCCGCCGAGCCAGCGCATGATCGCGCTCTCGTGCACGACCAGGCGGAGGTGGCGCAGGCTCATGGTCTGGGGGGCGAGGTCGTCCCGCACGCCGAGCCTCAGCTCGATCCCGCGCCCGGCAAACGGCGTTCGCAGCGGGGCCCGGATCAGCTGGTTGGCGGCGAGCGGAAAGCGCCACTCGGGCTCGCGCTGCCACCGGAAGGCGATGCCGCGGTGTCCGGCGTCCCCCTCGAAGATCGCGGTGCCGACGAGTCGCCGAAAACCGACGCGGAAGATCTTGAACTTGGCCGAGGCGTCGGCATGCAGCTCGAGGGTGTCGGGCATGGGGCGGGGGGGGCCGCTCAGTGCCACCCAGTGCCGGTTCCGGGCGCGCAGGACCACGCGGATGCGACCGGGGGTGCCGACCAGTGAGAGGTAGCGCGCCCCCCCAGCGTCGACGAGGGAGGCCGCATAGTCTGCCGGCATGACGTAGCGGTCGATCCACGCCGCGAACGATGGCGCGGCGCGACGCAGGGAGTCCGGCTGCCAGGCAATGTCGAGCGTGAGGAGGGTGGTGCCGTCGGGGCTCGGGGTGCTCACGAGGGAGTCGATGCGGAAGAGCCGTCCGAACTCCCTTGAGGCCTGCGGGAGGGTGCGGGCGAGGTCCCGTCGTACCTGGGGACCCGACTTGCCCTCAAAGCCGGTGAACAACATCCGAATGCCGTCCGCCACGGCGCCCGCGGGGGCGCTACCGATGGCGTGGTCGACGATCGTGATCCACTCGTACGTCGACGGGGCCACTTCGCGCAGCCGGATGTAGTGGCGTTCCCCGCCGAGGCTGCGCGGGTACGCCGCGACGGGGGCGGCGCGGAAGTGGTAGGTCGCTCCCTGCAGGGCGGCGTCCAGGTAGAGGGCCCGCGAGGAGTCCGGGGCGCCGCGGATCATCCAGAGGGAGGAGTCGCGCAGCAGGCGGGACGGCGCCAGGGCGTACTGCCCCATCAGGGGGCGCGCCGCGGCGAACACCGAGTCCCGGCTGACGTTCGTGAAACGGTAGGCAAAGGCCGCGGCCGCCTCGTCCGCACCACGCCGGGCGGCGGGGAGGTCGGTCCCCCATCGGGGGAGGGAGTCGCCACACGCGGCGACGAGGGCCAGGAGGGAGACGGCGGACGAGCGACCGATCACGGGTGTCAAATGGGGGGTGCCACGTGGCGCGGGCCGACGGTAGTTTCTTTACGCCGCGTGTGCCGTGAATGGTTCACCGGAACTGCCCCTTGGTGTAACTGGCAACACGTCTGACTCTGGATCAGAAGAGTCCTGGTTCGAGCCCAGGAGGGGCAACTGCAAGAGGCCGCGAAAGCGGCCTCTTTTTGTTGCCCCGCCTGGGCTCGCGCCTTGCTGGCGCTGCGGCGTCGAGCCCCGAGCTCCGCGGGTGGGAGGCGGGCGCCTGGCTGGCGCTGCGGCGCGAGCCGGGGGTGAGGGAGGCGGCGTGAGCCGCGCCTGGCTGGCGCTGCGGCGCGAGCCCGGGGTGAGGGGCGGGCGGCGACGTGAGCCACTGCAGGGCGATGGTTGGTGAGATCCAACAATTCCGCAGCAGAAGGGAAAGAGCTTCCGGGTGACTCCCGGCGGGGTGGGCAGTCCCTGTGGATAGGGCAATTCGCCCGCTCCCGCCATGCCCAATCCGGACCCGCGCCACCCAGACTTCGACGCCGATACCACGGCGGTGCTCCGCGAGCAGTACTCGCGCGCGGAGCGGGTGGTGAATGCGTTCCGGATTGCGATTCTCGGGGCCCTGGCGATTGCGGCGACGGTCTACACGCCGTACCTGGCGGCGGACCTCAACGCGGCCAACCTGGTGGTCCTGGCTCCGCTGCTTTCGTGGGCCATCCTGCAGCATCTCTTGTGGCATTCGCGCACGTTGCACACCCCACGTCTGCGGGTCGTTAATGCGATCCTCGATGTGTCCGCGGTGTCGGCCGTGGCGTTGGCCTATGGCGTGTTCGAGAACGCCAACCTCGCGATCAAGTCACCGATCCTGAGCGCGTATTTCGTGATCCTCGCGGCGCGTCCGTTCAGCGGATCGCCGCACCTCGCGACGTTGACCGGGCTCACCGCCATCATGCAGTACGTCGGGGTCGTGGCCTACCTGGTGGGCTCGGGGCGCCTTGAGCTGCACATGGACCCGCAGCTGACACCGGTGGCTCCGGGCACATCGCTGCTCGACGAGGGTGCGAAGGTGCTGTTCCTCGCGGTCAGTACCGCGGTGGCCACCTACGCGACCTCCTGGAACCGGCGCACCCTGCAGCAGGCCGTTGGGGCCCGGCGTGACTTCGAGGCGCGGTTCAAGGCGGTGTTCGAGCATTCGGCGGTTGGCGTCGCCCTCCTGGATGATCGGGGACGCATCGTCGAGGCCAATGACGCGATGTCGCGCCTGGTCGGTGGCTCCAACCTGCACCTCATCGGTCGCCAGGTGCACGAGTTTGCCCCGACCGAGCACCGTGAGGCAGGCGCAGCCCTCGTCACCAGCATCGTCAGCGACGGGGAACCGTCGTCCTCCGCCGAGCTGCGCTTCCTGCGGGCGGATGGCACGGAAGTGTGGGCATCGGTCACCGTCTCGCCGGCCCGCGGCGCGCGCAATGTTCGGTTGATTGCCCTTGCCGAGGACGTCACGGAGCGGAAGGCCCTCGAGGCCCGGCTCCTGCACCAGGCGTTCTACGATGGCCTCACCGGCCTGGCGAATCGCTCGCTGTTCCGCGACCGCGTGGAGCACGCGCTGGCGCGCTCGGTCCGCGACCGGGCGAGCGTGGTCGTGTTGTTCCTCGACCTCGACCACTTCAAGAACGTCAACGATACCCTGGGACACGCGTCGGGCGATGCGCTGCTGCGGATCGTGGCCGGCCGCCTGCTCAATGCAACGCGTGGCAGCGACACGGTCGCCCGCCTGGGCGGGGACGAGTTCGCGGTCCTGCTGGAGAACGCGCGCAGTGATGCCGAGGTGACCATCGTCGCCGAGCGCATTGTCCAAAGCCTGCAAACGGCCATTGAGCTGGCGCCGGGGCAGGCGGTCCGCGTGTCAACCAGCATCGGGATTGCCCGCGCGGCGGAGCTGGACACCGTGGACGAGCTGCTGCGCAATGCGGACGTCGCCATGTACGCGGCCAAGGCGTCGATGCGCGGGGCCTTCGCCTTCTTCGACCAGTCGATGCACACGGCACTCGTTGATCGGGTGATGCTGGAGGCCGACCTCCGCCGCGCCATCGACGATCGCGAGCTCTGGGTGGCCTACCAGCCCATCGTGGACCTCGACACGGGGCGGATCACCGGCATGGAGGCCCTCGCGCGCTGGCAGCATCCGCTCAAGGGGAACATCCAGCCGGCCACCTTCATCCCGGTCGCGGAAGAAACCGGGATGATCATCGCGGTCGGGAACATGGTCCTCGTGGAGGCCTGCCGTCAGGTCGCGAACTGGAACGCCGGGCGGGCCGAGCCCCTGACGGTCACCGTGAACCTGTCCGCCGCGCAGCTGCAGTCCGAGACCCTGCTGGACGACGTGGCCGGGGCACTCGCGGGGCCGGGCCTGCTCCCGGCCTGCCTGGTCCTCGAGATCACGGAGAGCGTG
>JAEUJL010000141.1 GCA_016794835.1 Gemmatimonadota bacterium
GTGGTTGAGCGACGCGATCAGGTGCTTCCAGGCCGGGCCAAGGCCCGCCGGTTCGGGAAAGCGCAGCCCGGGATTCCCGCGGCCGATCTCCTGGGCGCGCTGGTCCAGCACCTGCATGGTCTGTGCGCCGCGCCGCATGTAGAGGTACGGGATCGCGGCGGCGAACGCGAGGAGGAGCAGGAGCCATGGCCACCCGGCGCGGAGTTCCCGCAGGGTCTCCAGTCGCTCCCGTTCCGACACCAGGAAGCCGAGGGCGATCTGCTGCTCGCCGAGCTGGAGGTGGCGTACCATGAGCCGGGCCTGGCCGCTGGCGGTGGGCAGGGTCGTGAACAGGTGCCCCTCCACCGGCGCATTGCGCAGGACCGCGTCGACGCGATCGCGGGGCGGCTGCTCGAACGCCACCGGGGATGGGTTGGGGTCCTGCAGGTTGTCGCGCGGGTCGACAAACTCTCCCGTGCTCGTGAAGCGGACGACCACGTTCGCCACGCGCGGCAGCATCGTGTAGAGGACGCGGAGCACCACGTCGTGCGTGGGGCCGCCGCGCGCGTGCTCGCGCTCGAGGGTGGCCACGACCACCTGCTCCACGTCACTCAGGCGGTCGTCGATCCGTCGCAGCGCCGCGTTGCTGGTGAACCGATAGACGAGGGCGCAGCCAAACAGCAGGGTGGCGGCAAAGGTCAGGACCGTGAGCGCGACACCCGGGGCCTGCCGCTGGCTCATTCGCGGCCGAGGTAGTACCCGGCGCCACGCCGCGTCTGCACGAGGGGCGGACCGGACGCGTCGACCTTGGCGCGCAACCGGTTGACCGTCACCTCGAGCGCGTTCGACACCGGGTCGTGGCGCTCGTCCCAGACGTACTCCGTGATCTCCGCCCGCGACACGACGCGCCCCACGTTCCGCGCGAGGATCTCCAGCGTCATGTATTCCTTGCGGGTCAGCTCGAGCGCGCGACCGCCGCGCGTCGCGGCGTTGGCCCGGGTGTCCACCACCAGGTCATCGTAGGTCAGCACCGGTTCGTGGACGGCCGGCATGCGTCGGCCAAGCGCGCGCACCCGCGCGAAGAACTCCTCGATCTCGAACGGCTTCCCGAGGTAGTCGTCCGCCCCGGCGTCCAGCCCCTCCACGCGATCGGCCAGCGAATCCTTCACGGTGAGCATCAGGATCGGCACCGACAGCTGCTGGGCGCGCAGCGCCCGGCAGACCTCGACGCCGTCCCCATCGGGCAACTGGCGATCGAGCACGATGACGTTGTAGTCCGACGCCGCGCCGGCTTGCGTCGCCTCGGCGACGGTCGTCAACGTGTCCACCGCGTGTCCGCGGGATCGCAAGGCGCGCTCGACGATGCTGGAGAGCTGGGCGTCGTCTTCGACGAGAAGGACTCGCATGGGCGTTAAGGTGGTCGCCGGTAGGTCGGTGCGACAGTGAACGGTTGTGTCGGCGCACGCGGCGCCATGGAATCGGGCAACCTGCCCCGGGGAAAACTTCTGCTAGCGGCCCCCAGTCGCCGACTTGAAGACGGCGTCGAGCCCCTTCACGAACACATCGCGCGGCAGCGCACCCGGCACGATCTCCCCATTGATCACGAAGGTCGGCGTGCCCCGAACATACAGCGAGCGGGCGAGGGCGTTGTTTCGCTCGAGGGTCTCCGCGACCGCTCGCCCCTGTACGCAGCGTCCATAAGAAGCGCTGTTGACCCCGGACTCGGCGGCGTACCGGGCGATCAGCGTTACCGGACTCTTTGACGCCATCCATGCCTTACGATTGGCGTACAGTCGGTCGTGCATCGGCCAGAACTTCCCCTGGTCGGCGGCACAGAGACTCCCGATCGCCGCCTCCTTGGCATTCGGGAACATCCCCAGCACGAAGGGGACGAAGCGCCAGTACACCTTGCCGGGGGTCGTGTAGATCGAGTCGAGGGCGGGCATGGTCTCGGCGGCGAACTTCGCGCAGTACCCACAGCCGAAATCCGCGAGTTCCACGATCCACACCGGGGCGCCGGGCTTTCCCTTGGCGATCCCGAAGCCATCCAGGGTCACGACCTTCTCGGCGAGCTGCACCCGCATCTGGGCATGGGTGGCGGTGCCGCTGGCAGCGAGCGCGAGCAGGACGAACAGGAAGCGGCGCATGAACCCGGAGGGGAAGGCGTTGGCGCGGGCGAATCGACCGGGCGCCCCGTTGGCGACGCGCCCGAAGGCCATACCCGACCGAGGGCCGAAAGATCGCCCGGTCGGCCCCCGGGCAGAAGTGAGGGCGGGAATCTTCCGGCAGGCTGGTGCGTTCGTACGATACCACGACTTGCGAGGGGAGATGCACAAGGCCGGAGAGGAGGTCGCCCTGCTTGGCGGCGGCTGCTTCTGGTGTCTCGAGGCGGTCTACCAGGAGCTGAAGGGGGTCACCGGGGTGGTGTCCGGATATGCGGGGGGGCATGTGCCCCACCCGACCTACGAGGCGGTCTGCGGCAAGGAGACCGGCCACGCCGAGGTGGTCCGAGTGACCTTCGACCCCGCGGTGATCAGCTTCACGGAGATCGTACAGGTCTTCTTTGCGATCCACGATCCCACGACGCGCGACCGGCAGGGCAACGATGTCGGCCCGCAGTATCGCTCGGTGATCTTCACGCAGGATGAGGCGCAGGCGTCGGCGGCGCGGGCCGTGATCCAGGCGCTGGAGGCCGACCAGGCCTTTGACGCCCCGATCGTGACCGAGGTGTTGCCCGCTCCCGAGTTCTACCCCGCCGAGGCGTACCACCAGAACTACTTCCGGCTCCATGGGGCGCAACCGTACTGCGCGTTCGTGATCTCGCCGAAGTTGGCGAAGTTCCGGAAGCAGTTCGCGGAGAAGCGCCGGTAGGGCACGGCTCGCCGGGTGCCTTGCGGGCGCCCGGATCGCCGGGTTGGTTAGCACGATCCGAACCTGGGGATGTGATGCTGCGTCTACTGCTTGCCCTGTGTGTGGCCTCGTCGGCGGCCGCGCAGGATGTCCTGGTGGTCCGTGGGGCCACGGTGCACACGGCGGTGGGGGCGCCGCTGGCCAATGCCACCATCGTGGTGCGCGATGGCAAGGTGGCGGCCGTCGGGACAAACGTGGCCGTGCCTGCGGGGGCGCGCGTGCTGGACGTCGCGGGCAAGGTCATCATCCCCGGGATGATCGACGAGCACTCGCACATTGGCGCCTTGCCGACGGACCTGAACGATCGCCCGATGATCATCGGGCCGCAGCACCGGTTCCTCGATGCGCTGGACCTCGAGGACCCGGCCTGGAAGGAGGCGGTGCAGGGGGGCGTGACGACCGTCACGACGGGGCCGGGGTCGGGCGAGAACGTCTCCGGCATGGCGGTCATCATCAAGACCTTCGGCGCCGACCGCGACAAGCGGATCGTGAAGGAGAAGGGCGGGATGAAGTTCGCCATGGGACCCAAGCGGTCGGATGCCTACCCGGCGACCGCGATGGGGGTCGCGGCCAACCTGCGGCAATACCTCATCCGCACGCAGGAGTACATGGCGACCTGGAAGCGGTGGGAGGATGGCGGTCGCCAGGGCGCGGCGCCGGCACGCGACCTCGGCTACGAGGCGATGAGCGAGGTCCTCACCCGCAAGGTGCGCGTGCGTACCCACGTCCACAGTGCCACGGACGTCATGACCATCCTGCGCCTCAAGGACGAGTTCGGCTTTGACCTGACCCTGCACCACTCCACGGAAGCCTACAAGGTGGCAGCAGAAGTGGCGAAGCGCGGGGTGAGCGCGGTCGTCCTGCCGCTCGGTCCGCGGATCGGGGTGACCGAGGACGCCATGCGCGGTCCCTACGAGCTGTGGAAGGCCGGGGTGAAGATCGCCATGCACACCGACCACCCGGTGATCAACCAGAAGTACCTGCGACTCTGCGCGGCCCTGGCGATGCGCTACGGCCTCCCCGAGGCCGACGCCCTCAAGGCGATCACCATCAATGTCGCCGAGATCGCCGGGGTGGCCGACCGGGTCGGCAGCATCGAGGTCGGCAAGGATGCCGACTTCGTCGTGATGAATGGGCCGTGGTACGAACCCATGTCCCGCATCGACCTGGTGGTGGGTGACGGCCAGGTGGTCTACGATCGGGCCACGGAGGAGCGACGATGAACATGTCCCGGTATACCACGCGCCTGGTGGGCGCCCTGCTCACCCTGGGCAGCGCCGCGACCGCCTTCGCGCAACCGCGGGCACTCGTGCTGCGCGGGGCCACCGTGCTCCCGATCGATGGGCCGGCGATCCCCAACGGGACCGTGGTCATGCTCGGCGGCAAGATCGCCGCGGTGGGCGGGGCGTCGGTGGCCATTCCCCGGGACGCCGTGGTGGTCGACGTCCGGGGCAAGTACGTGATGCCGGGGCTGGTGGATGCCATGACATCGTTAGGCATCGGCCAGACCGACCTCAACGAGTCCAGTGACCCGGTCACGCCACAACTGCGGGTCTTCGAGGGCTTCAACCCGTTCGGGAACTTCGGGAGCGGGACCCCGGGCCCGCTGCGCATGACCGAGCTGCTCAGCGGCGGCGTGACGACGATGTACATCGCCACCGCGGACGCCGCGCTCATCGGCGGCCAAGGGGCGGTGGTCAAGACCGCGGGGGACAACCTGGCGGCCCTCGCCGTGCGCGAGCCGGCGGCGATGGACATCACCCTCGGTGAACCCCCCAAGAAGGCCGCCAGTGCGCGCCAGCGAGACCCGGCCACCCGTATGGCCGAGATGGCCATGCTGCGCCAGGCCCTCGTCCGCGCCCAGGAATACGACCGCAACCGGGCGGCGAACCCGGCGCTCCCGCGTGACCTCGGCCTCGAGGCGTTAGGCAGGCTGCTGCGACGCGAGATCCCCGCGCGGATCCAGGCGAACACCCCCGGCGACATCCGCAATGCCGCCCAGCTCGCCCAGGAGTTCAACCTCGACGTCATCATCGATGGCGGCGCCAACGCCAAGGCCGAGATCCCGCTCCTGGTCGCGCGCCGCATCCCCGTGGTGATCGGGCAGGTCTCGCACCCCTTCGTCAGCAACGAGGAGATCCCCGACAAGTCCGAGTACCCGCCGCTCGATGAGTCCGTCCCCGCGCGCCTGGTCAACGGGGGTGTGAAGGTGGCCATCGCCACCTTCTCCCGCGCGTTCGGCTCCCTGGCCCCGGCCGGCTCGAGCAAGTGGATCCTGCTCGATGCCGCCATCGCCGCCGGCTACGGCCTCACGGAAGAGCAGGTCCTGCGGGCGGTCACCCTGACCCCGGCCGAGATTCTCGGTGTCCAGCAGCGGTTGGGGAGCCTGACGGTAGGGAAGGATGCAGATGTCATCGTCCTCGACGGCCCGCCCCTGTCGATGAAGAGCTGGGTCGAGCGCGCCTACGTGAACGGGGAGCTGGTGCACCAGCGCAAGCCGTAGCCGATCCGGGGGAGGAAGCGAGGGCGCCGGCAGCGGCGCCCGCCGCCCCACCCGAGCTCGACCTCATCCACCCCAACCCCGCCCGGGACTCCGGTGTCCAACGCCCGTGAGTCCCATGTCGCCACTCGCGACCGCACGATCGGCGGAACCCGAGCCCAGCGAAAACCAGCTGGTTGACCGCGCACGTCGCGGTGACCGGGGGGCGGAGTATGCCCTGTACCATCGGCATGCCCCAAAGGTGCACCGACTGGTCTTCCGGTTGTGTGGCGACGAGGAACTCACGAACGACCTGACGCAGGACGCGTTCGTCCGGGCGTTCGAACGACTCGACCACTTTCGTGGGGATGCCTCCTTTGGGACCTGGATCCATCGCATCGCCGTCAACCTCACCCTCAACGCGCGTCGCGGCGTCCAGCGGCGTGCGAAGTGGATGGTTGACGTGGAGGCGGACGCCCCGGCGCCACCGGAGCCACAGCTGGACCATGACCTCCAACAGTCGTTTGCTGCCGCGGTCGAGCAACTCACCGACGGCCAGCGCGAGGTCTTCGTGATGTTCGCACTCGAAGGGTACACGCACGTGGAGATCGGCGAGATCCTCGGCATCTCCGAAGGCACGAGCAAGGGACGCCTGTTCCACGCCCGTGCCCGTCTCAAGCAGTTGCTGGCCCGCTTTGCCCCTGGAACCTGACCATGGACGACACGCAGCTCGATGCCCTCATCCACGCCGCCGACCGCGGCTATCGCCCGCCCCCGGCGCCCGACCTGGACCGCCTCTGGGACGGGATCGCGGCCCGACGCCAGCGTCCCGCCGCGCCGCCGCGGTGGCGCTGGGTGACGCCGCTGGCGATCGCCGCCACGGCGACGATCGCGTTCTCGTTAGGCCGTGTCACGGCGCGCCCTGCCGCCGAGCCGGTGGCCCAGGCCCCGGTGGCCACTGCGCCGGTTAGCGAGGTCGCCAACGACCTGCTCGGCCAGACCGTCGTCCTGCTGAGCCGGCTGCCGCAGGAACCCTCGCTCGACGCCACCGCCTTCGCGCGACAGGCCGGCGACCTCCTCGTCACGACGCGCCTGCTGCTCGATGCGCCCGACACCCAGCGGAACCCCACCCTTGCTGGCGTCCTCCGGGACCTGGAATTGGTGCTCGCCCAGGTCGCGCGACTCCGCGACCGGGCGCCGTCCGACGAACTCGAACTCATCACCGATGCCATGCGCGACCAGGACCTGGTCCCGCGCATCCGCACCGTCGCCGCCCGC
>JAEUJL010000175.1 GCA_016794835.1 Gemmatimonadota bacterium
GAGCGCGCGACCTGGTCGGCGCGCACCTTGGATGCGTCAAAGCGCTTCGCGCTGGCCAGCATCTTCCCGATCGTCTCGTCGAAGTCGTGCGCCGTGCGCCCCTTGGAGAAGCGCAGCGGGTTGATCCGTGCCACCACAAACGCCTTGAGGTAGGGACTCTCCAGCCCCTTGGCCTTGAGGGCCGCGACCGCGGCGTTCACCGCCTCGTTCAGCTCGAGCAGCTCGCGCGCATGTTCGCGTCGCATCGCGACGGCCTTCGGGAGGGCCGAGCCCGAGAAACGCTCGCACTTCTTGAGCACCGGGTGATACACCCCGCCCGAAAACCGCCCATTCTCCAGGTAGCAGAAGCCCAGCGTCAGCAGCGACGGCTCCTCGAATTCGAGCTCGAACACCTTCTCCGGTCGATCATCCAACGCCGCCAACCCCTCGGCGAGACGTGCGACCTCCATCGCCCGCTCGCGCAGGTTGTGCGCCTTCTCCGTGTTCAGGGCCAGGATACGGTGGGCGACCTCTTGGTCGGGAACTACGATAGCCACGATCGCCCTGGCTCCCAGCTGCCCGAGGGCCGACAGGCGGTGATTCCCATTGGGTGACCAGTACATCCCGTCGGCGACGGGGACGGCCACGATGGGATCAAGGAAGCGCCCGACCTTCTCGATGGCCTTCACCAGTCGCTCGACATGCGTCTCGGACAGGTTGCGCTGGTACGGCGTTGGCGCCACACGGTCCAGCGGGAGCGCCGCAAGCAGTTGCCAGTTGGAGCCTAACGGGTCCCGGTAGGTCGCCAGGACGCTCCCCCCATCCGACACGACGCGCTCGGCGAGCGCGGTCACGGACGCGGGCGGGGTGGCGGCAGCCAGGCGACGGGCGTCGAGCCCGCGGCTTCCCGCCTCGGCGGCAACCTTCTTCTTGCGACGAACAGGGGACATCCGGAGCTCCACGCGGGTGGCAGCCCACATCATCCTGCGCAATCACCGACGAGGCAAGCCCCTGTTCGGCCGGAAGAACCACTGCCATCGTTCCCCACCACGCACACACGATCATTCAATGTTCGGACTCATTGGCTCGTTCAAGGCAGTTCCCGGCAAGCGCCGCGAATTGGCGGACATCCTCCTCGCGGGCGTCGGCGGCATGCCGGGCTGCCGCTCCTACATCGTGGCCGAGGACCCGCGTGAGGACGACACGCTCTGGATCACCGAGGTGTGGGATTCCCAGGCCGCTCACCAGGCGTCACTGCAACTCCCCGAAGTCCGTGCCGCCATCAACAAGGGGAAGCCGCTGATCCACGCCTTCGGTGAACACCGCGAAACGCGCGTCGTGGGCGGGCACGGGCTCTAGTCACGCACCGCGGACGCGACCCGGTCCAGCCCGGCCACGAGCCGACGCAGGTGCGCACTCGTGGTGCGCGGATTCTGGATCGTGACACGGAGGACGGTGCGCCCGCCCAGCACGGTGGACGTGATCCACCCCTCCCCGGACGTGTTGTAGCGCTCCCGCGTGAGCGCTTGGATGCGGTCGAGCTCGGCGTCGTCCTTCCTCCCGTCCCCGATCCACCGGAAACACAGGATGTTCCCCTGCGGCTCGTGCAGCGGCGTGAACGCCGGATGCTGCTGCAACAATGCGTGCAGCTCGGTGGTGAGGTCACAGAGCAGGTCGTACATGCTCGCGAATCCCCGGGTGCCGTAGCGCTGCCAGGCGACCCACACCTTCAGGACATCCCCGCGCCGCGAACACTGGAACGACCTCGGGCCGATGTTCCAGTTGACCGCATCGGCCTGGAAGAGATACGGCGCCCGCTGCGCGAACGCCGCGTCCAGCCAGCGTTCGTCCCGCACGAGGACTGCACCGGCCGAGATCGGGAGGAGCATCATCTTGTGCGGATCCCACGCGACCGAATGCGCGCGGTCGATCCCGCGCAGCCGGTGTCGATGGCGCTCGGACAGCAGGGCCGATGCGCCGTGTGCCCCATCGACATGGAGCCACACGTCGTGAGGCGCGCAGGCGTCCGCCACGGCGTCGAGGTCATCGAACGTTCCCGTCGCCGTCTGGCCTGCCGTGGCCACCACGGCCATCACACGACGCCCTTCCGCCTGGCACTTCGCCAGGATCCCTGCCAGGGCGCGCGCCGACATCGCGTAGCCCTCGCTCGGCACGGTGATCACCTGCCGCACGCCGAGCCCCAGCTGGCCGGCGGTGCGCGAGACGGCGTAGTGCGTATGCTCCCCGCAGACGATCACTGGCGGGTTCGCCCCGACCCCCTCGACCCAGGCATCCGGCATGAGGTGTGCGCGAGCGGCCAGCATCGCGGTGAACGAGGCTTCCGTCCCGCCGGAGGTGAAGGTGCCGCCCGCCCCGGCGCCCCAGCCGATGGCGTCGTTCATCCAGCGGACCACGCGACGCTCGACGTGGGACAGGGTCGGCGACATCTCATTGACGGCCTGCGAGTTGTTCAGGCTCGCGGCGAGCGCGTCGACCCAGGCGCCTAACGGGAGCGGGGCCGACACCTGGTGCCCCAGGTACATCGGGTGGGACAGCCGGTTGGCATCCGACAGGATGTCGCGCTGGACCCGTGCGAGCACCGCGTCCAGCGGGGTCCCGTCCATGGGGGCAGGCTCGTCGAACCGCTCCCGGATGGTCTCGGGCGCCAGCGGCGTGGACACGGGGCCGTCGCCGCGAGCGGCACGCTCGAGAAAATCGACCGCGAGGTCCACCACCCGATGGGCCACGTCGCGCGAGGCGTCCTGCGCGTAGGCCGCGCGAATCTCGTCAGGCGTCACGGCCGGTCAATGGGAGTTCGAGCAACGTGCGTGGCGGCATGGGCTCGTTGGTGAGTGAACAGCGCAGGTGGCCAATCACGAGCGGTTCCTCCAGGCGCAGCGCCAGCAGCTCGCGCTCGACCTCCCGCGTGAGCGTGCGGTAGAAGCTGAGCGTGACATGCGGGGTGAAGGCGTGGCGGGCCTGGCTGCTGCGCAGCCCGCAGGTGGCGAGGCGGTCGTGCAGGACCCGGAGCGGCCCATGGGGACGCAGCGGGAGCACCACGATCTCGGTCTGCGGAAAGCGATGCGGGTGGTCGAAGGGCAGGACGAGTGGCGGCGTCGACGCGCAGATCGGTGCGAGGTGGGCGCGCAACTCCGCCGCCGAGTACTCGGCCGCATAGGGGCCGATCCCGGAAGAGCCGACGAGGGTGATATGCGGGGGAAGGCTTCGCGCGAGCTTGGGATCCACGCGCGACTGGATCTCGTGGATACGGGCCCCCAGGGCGCCCTCGACCTCGGCGATGACGAACACCCCCGGTGGCCGTCGCCAGGCGCCCTCGTCGTCGTGGTCGTGATGGTCGTGGTCGCTCATGCGTGGCCGCAAGGAAGGGGGGGCGACGCACCCGCGGCAAGGGGGCGTCTTGACAGCGGGGCCGGGAGGTCAAATATATAAGCCATGACTTATGTGTTAGCGCTGCACGCCATCGGCGACGGGACCCGGCGGGAGCTGCTCGATCACCTGCGGCGGGCGCCGCATGCGGTCGGCGAGCTGGCGACGGCGCTCCGGGTCAGCCAGCCTGCGGTCTCCCAGCACCTCCGGGTGCTCGAGCACGCGCGCCTGGTGGCCGTGCGACGCGAGGGACGGCGTCGCATCTACACCCTGGCGCCGAGCGGGCTGGATGAGCTGCGCGCCTACCTCGAGTCCTTCTGGCACGGGGTCCTCACGGCCTTCGCGGCCGACGACCCGAACCCACCCTCCCCCGCCTCCCCCCCTCACCCCGGCCGTCGCGCCCCGCGGCGCCGCCGAAGATCCCGAGGTGCCTGACATGCTTCCTCCAGTTAGATCCGAGATCCGGGTCTCGTGGTCACCGGCCGAGAGCTTCCAGCGTTTCACGTCAGACATCGGGCGCTGGTGGCCGACGGCCTCGCACTCCGTGGGCGGCAAGGCATCGACCGGCGTCACCCTGCAGCCCGGGGTCGGCGGCGAGATCGTCGAGTCGATCCGTGGCGGGCGCGAGGCGCATTGGGGCACGATCACGGAGTGGGACCCGCCGGCGGGTCTGGCGTTCACCTGGCACCCGGGGCGCGCCCCGTCCACGGGCACCCGGGTGGCGCTGCGTTTCGTGCCCGATGGCACGGGGACGCGCGTCGAGCTCACGCACTCGGGATGGGAAGCGTTAGGCAGCCTGGCCACGACCGCGCGCCGCGGCTACCCGATCGGGTGGGCCTATGTGCTCCGTCTCTATGCCGGCCGCTCGCGCAGCCCGCTGGTCCTGCTCGTCGCGGTGCTCCAGTGGCTCACGCAGCCCCTGGCCGCGCGCATGGCGGCCAAGGCGGGGCCGATGGTCACGCGCCCGTCATCAGCCCTTTGAGCCACAGCGCCACGAAGGACCCGTAGAACAGGGCGAACACCACGAGGGCGATCCGTCGCCACAGCGGCGGCCGGCAGTGCACCGGCAGCAGGCGCGTGTTGAGGTACAAGAGGTGCAGCGACGAGATCACGAAGACGACCCCGGCGATGTTCGCCCCCAGCTGCAGCAGGAACACCGGCTGGGCAAGGCGTAATGCGACAATGCCCCACACCACGAGCGAGACCAGCACCGAGTAGTAGACCACGCGGACATCGCCCCCGCGCCACGCCCGAATCCGCCGGCTCCCGGTCCACAGGATGTCGGTGATCGCCCGCGCGATCCCCTCGAGGATGTCGAGCTGCGTCTTGAACAGGATCCACGCGCCAATCAGGGCGACCGCACCGCCGAGCCATGGCGTCCCCGCGTCCGACATCGCCTGGGCCAGCGCGGCGGCGATCCCATACCCGCGAATGTCCGTCCCCGGGGCGAGGTACGTGACGTACAGCAGGGCCGGCAGGATCATCCCGAGGATCGCGCCGACAAAGAAGACCCCCCACTGGTCGGCGTGCACCACGCGCCACCACCCACGCCAGCGCTGCATCTGCTCGGGGGTGTCCTCAAAGCGAAAGCCGGTGTGCGCCAGCTCCGACTTCTCGCCGCCGACCGCCGACGGGATGAACCCCGTGTTGCCCCCCATCCCGTACCCGCGATCGCGCGCCCAGTTGGTGAGCGTCAGGTTGATCACCCCGCCCGCGCCGCTGTACCCGGCAAAGGCGCCAATCAGGAAGAAGTCCGCACCATCAGGGATGAAGGCGAAGCTCCCCTTGGACGGGGAGTACCCGACGAACCCCGCCAGCGCCGCCTGCACCGTGGAGCCATCCACCAGCGTCAGGGCCAGGACGAGAAATCCGCCGAGGATGCAGGCGACCAGGATCCAGTTCAGCATCTCCAGCGTGCGCTCGATGCGTCGGCCCACCAGGAGGATCAGCACACACAGCAGGAACAGCCCCACCCCGATGAAGTAGACCGTCGAGGCATCTGCCGCGACCGACAACCGCTTGGTGAACAGGAAGAAGAACGCGCCCGCTGCCGTCCCCGCCCAGGCCGGCCAACCGACCTGCAGGAAGTAGAGCCCGGCGTAGATCCAGGCCCAGAAGGTGGGGTGCGGCCTGGTTCGCATGAACCCGGTCACCACCGGCTCCCCCGTCGCGAGGGTGTACCGCATCAGTTCTTCGTTGAAGAGCGTCTGCAGCGCCATCGCACACCCGCTCACCCACAACATCGTCAGCCCGTACTTCACGAACGCCGCGGGCCCCAGGAGGAACTCCCCGCTGCCGATCGACGCGCCAAGCACGATCACCCCCGGCCCCACGACGCCTAACCACTGGAGGCCACGCGGCATCGGCGGGGCCGGCAGCGAGGCGGGCTTCCATGCGTCAAGGCCGGAACGCGATTCGGCGGGTCGGGGATCGGTCACGAGGAGGCGGGACAGGGGACGCGGGACGCAGGACGCGGGACGCGGGACGCGGGACGCGGGACGCGGGACGCGGGACGCGGGTTGGCCGACGGCTGTGCGAACCTGCCTGCGAGACGGAAGTGCGCAAGGGTAGCTTTCCCGCTTCTTCCTCGACTCGCACGCCGATGTCACTCGCCGCTGCCCGCGAACGCCTCCTTGCCCTCCCCACCGTCCGGCTTGGGGAACTCCCAACCCCGATCGACACGGCCTGGCGACTCCGCGACGCCATCGGCATGGGCGGCAAGCTCGTCGTCAAGCGCGACGACGCCCTGCCGTTCGGCTTTGGCGGGAACAAGGTGCGCAAGCTCACCCTGGTGGCCGCCGCGGCGCGCGCCGACGGGTGCGACACCCTGGTCACCTGCGGGGGCGTCCAGTCCAACCACTGCCGGGCCACCGCTGCGGCCGCGGCCGCGCTGGGCATGCACTGCCACATCGTCGCCAACGGCGAACGCCCGGCGCACCCCACCGGCAACGCCCGCCTGGTCCAGCTCCTCGGTGCGGAGATCACTTACGTCGCGGACCGCACCGACCGCAACCCGACGATGGCCCGCGTGGCCGCGGAGCTCCAGGCGGCCGGACGCCGCCCCCATGTGATCCCCCTGGGTGCCTCGACCCCACTCGGCGCCCTGGGACTCGCGTTAGGCATCGGCGAGCTGGTCACGCAGGGCATCGTCCCGGACACGATCGTGGCCGCCACGTCGTCCGGTGGCACGCAGGCCGGCCTCATCGCCGGCTGCGCGCTCTTCGAGGTGCCCACCCGCATTGTGGGGATCAGCGCGGACGACCCGGTGGCTGAGATCCGGCGCGTCGTCCTGGAGATCTGCGGGGGGATCGAGGCCCTGCTCGGGCTGCCGACCGGCGCGTTAGGCGCGGCCGAGCGTTTCGAGGCCGATGCCGGGTTCTTCGGGGACGGCTATGGCATCCCCACCCCGGCCTCCCAGGAGGCGCAGGCGCTTGCCGCGCGAACGGAGGCGTTGTTCACCGACCACTGGTACACGGCGAAGGCACTCTCCGGGCTGATCGCGTACGGCCGTGCCGGGCGCTTTCGCGACGGCCAGACGACGATGTTCTGGCACACCGGCGGGCAGGTGGGGCTGCTGGCGTGAGGGAATCGTAGCGGGCGAGCCCCAGATAAGGGCCAGGGCGCGGCACGGGCAGCACGGGCAGCACGGGCAGCACGTGAGTTGAGCAGCACGCGTGCTGCTCGTGCCGCCCCTCCCTCCCGTGCTTCGCCGTGCGCGCTTCGCGCTTTTTTGCCCCCCTATGGAACCCGTCCCCCCACCAGCCCGCCCTACTGCTTCCCCGGCCCGTACAGCACCCGTCCCGCCCGCGCCCCGGTGTGCTGCCCGCGGTCGATCGTCACCGCCCCGTTGACCAGCACATACTCGATCCCCTTGGGGAAGAGCAGCGGCTTCTCGTAGGTCGCCGCGTCGTCGAGCGTCTCGAGGTTGAAGATCGTGACGTCGGCCCAGTTCCCTTCCTTGATGGAGCCGCGCCCGGCGAGCTTCATGCGCGCGGCCGGCCAGGACGTCTGCTTGCGGATGCCCTCCTCGAGGGTGATGGCC
>JAEUJL010000213.1 GCA_016794835.1 Gemmatimonadota bacterium
CAATGGCGGCGGCCACTGGAACCACACCCTGTTCTGGAACTCCATGGCCCCTGGCGCCGGCGGGGAGCCCACGGGCGCCCTGGCCGATGCGATCAATGCCGCCTTCGGCAACTTCGGGCGTTTCAAGGAGAAGTTCACGGCTGCCGGCACGGGGCGATTTGGGTCTGGCTGGGCCTGGCTCATCAAGGAACCGGCGGGCCTGCGCGTGGTGTCCACGGCCAACCAGGACAACCCGATCATGGAAGGCATTGCCCCGGGCCAGGTCCTGCTCGGGCTCGATGTGTGGGAGCACGCCTACTACCTCAAGTACCAGAACCGCCGTCCGGACTACATCGGCGCGTGGTGGAACGTGGTGAACTGGTCGGCCGTCTCGGCGCGGTTCAACGGGTGATCCACCGCGGGCGAGGGGCTCCTGACCCCTCGCCCGACCTCACTCGGCACGCAGCACACTGAGCGGGTCCATGCGACTCGCACGCCGCGAGGGACGCCATCCGGCCATCCCTCCTGCCGTCAGGGAGAGCAGCCCGGCCAACAGGTACGGCGCCGGATCGTGCGGCCCCACCTTGAACAGCAGCGGCGACAACGCGCCGCTCGCGGCCCACGCCGCGATGAGCCCCACGCCGGCCCCCACCCCCACCGTGCCCAGGCTGCGCCGCATCATGTCGCGTTGCAATCCCCCCGGCGTCGCGCCCAGCGCGAGCTTGACGCCGATTTCGTGCGCGCGATGGGTCGCATCGTACGCCGCCACGGTATACAGGCCGAACCCCGCGAGCACCAGGGCCGCGATCCCGAACGCCGAGAGCAGCTGGGCCCCTACGCGAAACGGCCGGACCTGGGCGTCGACCTGCCCCGCGACAGACTGCACGCGGATCAGCCCGATGCGGCTGTCCTGACGCCGCGCGAGGGCGAGGTGGGCCTCAAGGTCGGCCGACGCCCCCTGGACGCGCACCAGGATGGCCGATCCCCCGGCATGGTCCCCCTGGGCATGCGGGATGACAAACTGCGCACTGCGCTCGTCATCGCCGATCGAGTACCGCCGGGTGTTGGCCATCACCCCAACAATCCGCACACACCCGGACTCCACGTCATCGCCGTAGTACAGGCACCGGCCGATGGCCTCGCCGCCCGGCGCCAGCGCCTGCGCCATCACCTCGTTCACCACCGCTACTCGCGCCGCCCCGCGCGTGTCCTCGGCGAGGAGTGCACGACCGCGCACCACCCGGACCCCGAGCGTCGCGAAGTATTCCGGATCCGCCTCGGTGAGCGACGGTTGTCCGTCGAGGAAGCGCGGGAGCGTGTCGGACTCGCCACGCACGCGGACCTGGCGGTTCATCCAGAACGGCACGGTGCTGCTCGCGGCCACCGACTGGACCAACGGAGTGGTCCGGAGCTGCCTCGCCAGGGCCTCCTGCACGTTGGCGCGCTCTGCCACCGGCACAGGCGAGAGATCCGGGAACAGGGCGTAGAGCCCACGAGGGTCAAAGCCCAGGTCCACCCGGGTGGCGTTGAACAGGCTGCGCCCGAGCATGGTGGCACCGACGAGGAGGGCGACGGAGACCGCAGCCTGCAGCGCCACCAGGCCACCCCGAAGGGCGCCGGCGGAGGTCCCCGCACGCCCGGCCGTCGCAAAGCCACCACCGAGGTCCCGCCGCCACAACACCGTGACCGGCGCCAGGCCCGCGAGCAGCCCCGCTCCCGTCGCCGCGACTAACGACACAAGGACGGCGCGGATGTCCAGGCGCGCCCCGTCCAGGTCCGCCTCGGGGAGGATCAGGACGTGGAGCGTCCGCACGAGCGCTGCAGCCAGCACCAACCCGATCACGGCCCCGCCAAGGCCAAGCGCCCACCCTTCGAGGAGGTGCGCCCGCATCAGCCGCGCCCGGGAAACGCCGAGTGCGAGGCGGACACTCGTCTCGCGCCGACGGGCAGCCGCCCGATTCAACAACAGGGTCGCGACGTTCGCCGTCGCCATCGCCAGGAGGAGGGCACTCACCGCGAGCGGAAGGAAGGCGACCCCCACGCCCCCTCGCGTCCCCGGGCCACGTCCCGGGAGCACCGAACCGAGGTGCACGACCGATGCGCGATCGAGCGGCGCCGCTGCATGCAGGTCGCGATAGAGGGTCGTCGCTCGCTCGGCGGCGGCCGCGGGCGAGACACCGTCGCGCACACGGACCACGACGTTCAGCCACTGCCACGAGGCATCCGTCACCCAGCGCCGATCGCCACGCGCCCCAAACGGCGCACGGGAGTGGAGAGGGAGGAAAAGCTCGATCGCCGCGAGCCCCAGGCCGCGAAAGCCGCGCGGCATGACGCCGATCACGGTGAACCGCCGCCCGAGGATGTCGACCGACGCGCCGAGCACATCCGACCGTCCCCCGAGTTCCTGCGTCCAGAACCCATGACTG
>JAEUJL010000262.1 GCA_016794835.1 Gemmatimonadota bacterium
CGACCCTGGACCAGATCTCGCCGGACAACGTCGCCCGGCTGCAGGTCGCATGGACGCACGACACCAAGGACGCGTTCGAGGGATCGGAGATGCAGTCCAACCCCATCGTGATCGACGGGGTGCTCTACGCGATGTCTCCCAAGCAGCGTGCCTTCGCCCTCGATGCCGCCACGGGGAAGGAGCTGTGGAGCTTTGATCCCACCGGCGGGAAGTTCACGGGGCCGCGCATTCGGTATCGCGGCGTGGTGGTGCACGACGGGCGGGTGTACTTCAACTACCGCTATCGATTGTTTGCCCTGGATGCGCGCACCGGCCAGAAGGCCCCGGGGTGGGGGAACGACAGCGGATGGGTGGACCTGCGTGCGGGACTCGACCGGCCCGTGGAGGGACTCTCGGTCAGCGCGAGCACGCCGGGCGCCGTGTACAAGGACCTGCTCATCGTCGGCACCTCGGTGCCGGAAGCGCTGCCCTCGGCGCCGGGCGACATCCGCGCCTACGACGTGAAGACGGGCGCCATTCGCTGGACCTTCCACACCATTCCGCGCCCTGGCGAATTCGGCCACGACACCTGGCCGGCCGACGCGTGGAAGGTGGCCGGCGGGGCCAACGCGTGGTCCGGCGTCACAGTGGACCAGCAGCGGGGGATGGTCTTCTTTGCCACCGGTTCCGCATCGTTTGACTTCTATGGCGCCAACCGGGCGGGCGACAACCTCTTCGCCAACTCCATCGTCGCGCTGGACGCCAATACGGGGAAGTACCGGTGGCACCTGCAGGGAATCAAGCACGACCTCTGGGACCGCGACTTCCCTGCCGCACCGACCCTCGTCACCGTCACGCGCAACGGCAAGCCGGTCGATGCGGTCGCCCAGGTCACCAAGACCGGGCACATCTGGTTGCTCGATCGCGAGACGGGGGCGGAGCTGTTCCCCAGCGCCTGGCAACGCACGCCGGCCGCGATCCTCGACGGCGAGGTGACCGCCGACTCCCAGCGCTTTCCCCTGTTGCCCAAGCCCTTTGCGCGCCAGCAACTCACCGAGGAGCTGCTGACCGACCGGACGCCGGCGGCCCGCGCCGCGGCGCTCAAGATCTTCCGCGAGAACCCCACCCCGCACCCGTGGACCCCGCCGAACACGAAGGGGATCATCATCTATCCTGGCGTGGACGGCGGCGCCGAGTACGGCGGCCCCGCGTTCGACCCCAAGACCGGGATCATGTACGTGAACGCCAACGAGATGGGGTGGATCCTCAAGATCGTGCCACGCGAGGAGGGCTCCCTGTTCGGCGCGTACTGCGCGGAATGCCACGGGCCGAAGGACACCCCGATCGCGCCGTCGCTGACGGGGGTCGCGAGCCGACTGACCCGCGCGCAGGTCAGCGCCGCGATTCGCGGCGGCACGGGGCGCATGCCGGCGTTTGCCACGGCACTCGGCGACAGTGCGATCGAGGAACTCACGGACTTCCTCATCCAAGGCACGCCACCCCGGCGCACACCGAAGGATGTCACCACCTTCCTCAAGTACCGCAACACCGTCTTCGACATCTTCCTCGACCACGAGGGGTACCCCGGGGTGAAGCCGCCGTGGGGGACCCTGAACGCGATCGACCTGAACACCGGCGAGACCAGGTGGTCGATCCCGTTTGGTGAATACCCGAAGCTCGTCGCCCAGGGGCTCACCAACACCGGCAGCGACAACTACGGCGGCGCGATCGTGACCGAGAACGGGTTGCTGATCATTGCCGCCACCACGTACGACAACAAGATCCGGGCGTTCCACAAGGCCGACGGCAAGCTGCTCTGGGAGGCCCAACTCCCCGCTGCCGGGATGACGACGCCGTCCACCTACATGGTCAACGGACGGCAGTTCATCGTGATCGCCGCGGGGGGTGGCAAGAACGGGGCCCCGAGTTCGGGGACGTACGTGGCGTTCGCCCTCCCCGAGGGCACGAAATAGCGCGCGTTCCGGCCCCCGGGGTCGCCCCACGGCCGCTCCGGGCTGCCGTACATTCCGTGGTGTGACCCCACGCGGTTCGTTCGACCATCCCCAGCTGGAGGGCACCATGCCCCGGCGCCAGATCCTCGTTCTCAGCGTGCTCGGCGGCCTCGCCGGGCTCGTCTTCCTGACCACCCTGTCCAGCGGCTTTCTCGTCGACCTGTGGTGGTTCCGGGAGATCGGGTACAGCGTGGTCTTCTCGCGGGAGATCATCGCCCGGCTGTTGCTCTTCGCCGCCGGCTTTGTGGTGACCCTCGTGCTGGTGCGGACCAACCTCGCCATCGCACAGCGTGGGGTCGTCCCACTCCCGGTGACGATTTCCGCGAGCGCTCCCGGTGGCGCAACGACGGCGATCGACGTCACGACGGCACTCGCGAGGGTCACCCGACCGCTGAGCGTGGTGCTGGCGGTGTTCGCCGGGATGGCCGCGAGCAGCAGCTGGAGCACCGTGCTGCGCGCGATGCACGGCACCCCGTTTGGCACGGTGGATCCGGTGTTCGGGCGTGATATCGGGTTCTACGTCTTCTCGCTCCCGGCCGTGACCCTGGTGCTGGGGATGCTGACCTCGCTCGCCACCCTGCTCCTCCTGTTGCTGGTGGCGATGTACGCCTCACGCGGTGACATCGTCCTTCGCCCGCAGCGGGTCACGATCGAGCCATCCGCCGGGATGCACCTCGGCGTGGTGCTCGCCGCGTGGTTTGTGCTGGCGGCGCTGAGGCTCTGGTTGGTGGATACCCCCAACCTGCTGTACTCGACAACGGGCCCACTGGTTGGCGCGAGCTACACCGACCTGCATGCACGCCTCCCCGCCATCCGGCTCTCCGCGGTCGCCGCGCTCCTCGCGGCGGTGTGGATCGTGGTGGGCGGCGCCCGCCAGCGGGTGGCCTGGCATGCGTTCGTCGCCGTCGGGGCGTACGCGGCCATCGGGGTGCTGGGCCGCGGCGTCTTTCCCGCGGTGATGCAGCGGTTCGTCGTGGCGCCCACCGAGTTGACGCGCGAGGCCCCGCAGCTGGCCCACCACATCGCCGCCACGCGCCGTGCCTGGGGTCTGGACAGCGTGGAGGTCCGCGACCTCGGTGGGGAGGCCAACCTCTCGCTGGCGGACCTGCGGGCGAATGCCCCCACGATTGAAAACGTCCGCCTGTGGGATCGCGACCCGCTGCTGCGCACCTTTGGGCAGCTGCAGGAGATCCGCACCTACTACGACTTTGTGGCTGTCGACGACGACCGCTACTGGATCGACGGCAAGCTGCGCCAGGTCCTGCTGTCGCCGCGCGAACTCAACCCGTCGTCGCTCCCCACCCGCACGTTCATCAACGAGCACCTGACGTTCACGCACGGCATGGGGCTGACCCTGAGCCCCGTCAACCAGGTCACCCCCCAGGGGCTCCCGGTGCTGTTCGTGAAGGACCTGCCCCCCGCGGCCGTCGGGAACCTGCGGGTGACCCGCCCGCAGATCTACTACGGCGAGTTGGCCGACCAGTTCGTCTTCGTGAAGACCAAGCAGCGCGAGTTCGACTACCCCGCCGGCGAGGTCAACGAGTACACCAGCTACGACGGCCGCGGCGGCGTCCCGGTGGGCAACCTCTTCCGCCGGCTCATCCTCGCCCTGCACTTCGGGTCATCCAACGTCCTGCTCTCCGGCGACATCACGAATGAGAGCCGCGTGCTCTACCACCGGCGCGTCGTGTCCCGCATCCGCAAGGCGCTCCCGTTCCTCCGGCTCGACCGGGATCCCTACCTCGTGATTGCCGCCGACGGGACCCTCCAATGGATCCAGGACGCCTACACCGCCACCGACCGGTACCCGTACGCCTGGCGCTCGCCCGAGGGCGTGACGTACATGCGGAACAGCGTGAAGGTCGTGGTGGACGCGTACGATGGCACGATCGCCGCCTACGTCAGCGACCCCAACGACCCGATCATCCAGACGTGGGACAAGGTCTTTCCCGGGACGCTGCTCCCCCTCGACCGCCTCTCGGCCGACCTGCGCAGCCACCTCCGCTACCCGGATGAGCTGTATCGCGCCCAGTCGACCTTGTTCACGACCTACCACATGGACAAGCCCGAGGACTTCTACCACCGGGAAGACCAGTGGCAGATCCCGGTGGTGGAGCGCGCCGATGGCTCCGTCCCGTTCATGCGGCACATCGTGATGCGCCTGCCTGACGAGGACTCGGCCGAGTACATCTACATGGTGCCCTTCACCCCGCGCGGCAAGGACAACCTCGCGGCGTGGATGGTCGCGCGCAACGATGGCGCAAACTACGGAAAGCTGCGCGTCTACCGCTTTCCACGCCAAAGCCTGGTCTTTGGTCCCCGGCAGGTGGAGAACCGCATCAACCAGGACACCGAGATCTCCCGGCAGGTCTCCCTCTGGGACCAGCGCGGATCCCAGGTCATCCGCGGCGACCTGCTCGTCATCCCCATCAACGAAGCGCTGCTGTACGTCCAGCCGCTCTACCTGGAAGCCGAAGGGGGACGCATCCCGGAGCTCAAGCGGGTGGTGGTCGCGTTCCAGGACCAGGTGGTGATGCGGGAAACCCTCGAGGCCGCGCTGGCCGACCTGTTCGGCGGCAGCAGCGCGGGGCCCGCCAGCCCGCAGGTCGCCACCGGCACCCCACCCCAGGCCACGTCGGCCGAGGCAACCAACGTCCAGGCCCAGCTCGCGGAGGCCCGCCGGCGATACCAGGCCGCCCTGGCCGCCCAGCGGGAGGGTGACTGGGCCCGGTACGGGGAGGAGATCCGCCGGCTTGGCGAACTGCTGGAACGCCTCGGCACCGCGGCCCCACGACCGCCGCAATGAGCGCCGACGCAGGGCACGCACCTTTCCTTACCGCACGGGTATGAGTGGCCTCCGCCGACGCTCACACGTGACCGCCGTCTCCACACGCGCCTTCCTGCTGGGGATCACCCTCCTGGGTACGCTGCCCTTGCACGCGCAGGGGAGCGGGGACGGCTTCATGTTCCGGGTCCCCACCTGGCGGCTGACGGTCGAGACCGGGTTCGCCAAGCCCCGTGCCCGGAGCGACATCTTCGACTTCATCACGTCGGAGCTCACCCTCGGCCGCGGCGACTTTGCGAGTCCCCACATCGCGGCCGCCCTCGCGGTCCGGGTCGCCCCGCGCGTCGAGATCGGCTTCAGTTCAGGCTACGCGGGGATCTCCGCGGAGTCGGAGTCCCGCAAGTTCGAGGGGGAGGACGACCTCCCCATCCTCCAGACCACCGAACTCCACCGGGTGCCGCTCCTGGCGACGGCCCGCTTCTCCCTGCTTTCGCCGGGACGCTCGGTGGGCCGCTTTGCCTGGATTCCCCGCCGGGTCGTCCCCTTTGTGGGGGGAGGGGGTGGAGCGATCTGGTACAAGCTCCGGCAGGCCGGGGAGTTCGTCGACAACGAGAGCCTCGACATCTTCGAGGACCAGTTCGAGTCGTCGGCCTGGTCCGTCGGCGCGACGGCCTTCGGCGGGACCGATGTCTCCCTGGGTGCCCGTTACGGACTGACGGCCGAGGGGCGTTATTTGTGGGCGAAGGCGCCCATGCGCCAGGATTTCAGCACGTTCAACAAGATCGACCTTTCGGGGTATGACGCCTCGATCGGGCTGTACTTCAGGTTCTAACGGAGGCGTTCCCATGTCCGTCCGCCAAGGCTCCGCACGCGCGCTGGTCGCGACCATCCTCCTGCTCGGCGTCGGATCGACCGCCCGTGCCCAATCCTCTGCACCCTCTCCCTGGGATCCATGGATTGGCTGCTGGGACCTGATCCCGCGGGCGACGAGCGCGGAGAGCCCGTCGCGCGTCTGCATGATCCCCGCCGGGGGGCCGAACGCGATCGAGGTGCTCACCGTGGTCGGGGACAGCGTGCTCTCACGCCAGCGCCTGGACGCGTCGGGGCAGCCGCGCGGGGTGACCCGCGACAACTGCAAGGGCAGCGAGACGATCAGCGCGACGGGGATGCGCGTCTACCTCCGTACCTCGCTGACCTGCGGCACGGTCGGACGGCTGACCAACAGCGTGATGGCGATGTCGTACGGCGGCGAGTGGATCGACGTGCAGGGCGTGGCCATTGGCTCCAACGTCGGCGTGCGTGCGGCCCGGTATCGCGAGACGCCGGCGACGACGCAGATCCCGACCGAGGTCGCGACCGCGCTGCGTGGTCGTCCGCGCGGGATGCACGCGGCCCGCATTGCCGCCTCGGGCACGTTGCGTCCGTCCGATGTGGTCGAGGCGTCGCGCCACCTGGAGATCGGTGTCCTGCAGACCTGGCTGGCCGAGCGCGGGCAGGGCTTCCTGCTCGACGCCCGCCAGCTGGTTGCGCTGGAGGAAAACGGCGTCGCCCCATCGGTGATCGACATCATGGTCGCACTCTCGTACCCCGAGGTGTTTGCCCTGGATCGCACCCGACTGGGCGAGGCGCCACCGGACCTGCGCGGCGATGATCGCGTGGTGTTTGGCGGCGACATGATCGACGACTACTACGGGGGCGGCTTTGGCTATGACCCCTATGGCATCGGGTATGGCCGCGGATACGGCTGGTATCCCGGCCGGCAGCCGGTCGTTGTGGTGCGCGCCCCCTCGGGCGAGGTGAATGACGAGGAGCACGGCAAGGTCGTGAAGGGCCGCGGCTATGTCTCCGGCCGTGGCTCGTCTGACCGCTCGGGCGAATCGGGCGGATCGAGCTCGAGTGGACGCGCCGGCTCGTCGGGTTCGTCCGGCGGCAGCTCGGACAAGGGCTCCAGCACGGGTCGCAAGGCGAAGCCGAAGGGCGGCTGAGCGCCGCGACGATCAGGCGCGCTCGACGGCGACCGCCTGATCGTTGCTGGAGCGGGTCACCCACGAAACCGCGAGAAAGGCGGCGATTGAGCCCACGAGGCCAAGCGCGGTCCCGCTCACCCCGGCCGGCAACGCGACGACCTTCGCCCAGGCGAGGCTTTCGACGCCGACGGTGACCACCAGGCCGGTGACGATCGACGCGATGGCGCCCTGTCGCGTCGCCCCGGACCAGTTGAGCCCGATAGCGACGGACGGGACCAGGGTCGAGGCAAAAAGTCCCCAGCCGAAGATCCCGAGGAACGCCACGAGCACAGTGGAGCGCAGGGCAATGACGGTCGCCACCACCGCGAGTGCGAGGGTGGCCACCCGCCCGGCCGTGAGCCCACTGCCCCACCGTCGGCCCACCCAGGTGGGGATGTCGTGGGTGATGGCGGCGGCCCCCACATTAAGGAAGGCATTCACCGAGCTCATGATCGCCGCGGCGACTCCCGCGAAGACGAGTCCGGCCAGGGCCGCCGGGGCATACCCGAGGAGGAAGGTCGCGGTGGCATCGTCGGGCCGCGCGAGGGGAGCCAGGGCGCCACGGTGCACCAGCGCCCGGACCACCATCCCGACCCCAACGAAGAGAAGCAGGGTCACGGCCATCACGGCATTCATCACGGCCGGGTACCAGCGCAACCGCGCCGGGTCCCGCAGCATGTAGAACTTGTTGATGACATGCGGCTGGCCCAGCGCCCCGATCCCGAAGACGAGGAACCAGCTCAGGGCGGCCACCGGCGACAGGCGCCCGAACGGGGCCAGCAACGCCGGATCAGCCTGCATCAGGTCGTTTGCCATCGCAGTAATGCCGCCACCGACGCGCAGGACCTGGACCGTGACGGCGGCGGACGCCAAGGCCATCACGCTCCCCTGGAAGAGGTCGGTGTAGACCCCGGCGAGGATGCCGCCGCCGACGGTATACGCCACGGTCACCGCGGCCCCCACCAGGATGGACGTGGGGAGCCCCCAGCCAAAGACGGCGTCCAGGACGAGGCCGAGCGCGAGGAGGTTGGTGGCGACGTACCCGGCACACGCCACGACGATCGACACCCCGGCCAGCCCCTGCGCCGCCGGAGAGGCAAAGCGCGCCCCGATGGCGTCCGGGACGGTCAGCATCGGCCGCTCCGCTGCCAACGCTTGCAGCGGGCGCGCGAGGACCCAGGCCGAGAGCGAGTTGGTGATGGAGAGCGGGAGGACAATGAAGACCGCGCCGAGTCCCACCGAGTAGACCAGTCCCGGCCCGCCAATGAACGCGAAGCCGGACAGCGTGGCCGACATTGCGGCCATGGCCATGGGGAAGAGGCCGAGGGAGCGACCGGCGAGGAAGAAGTCCGTGGCGGTGCGTGTCCGACGCGTGGCCCATACCCCGATGCCGATGACCACCGCGAGGTAGGCCAGCATCACGGTCACCACTTCGGGGCGGGCCACGGATTGGAGCGGCGCGGACTGCAGCACTTACGTCGGCCCGTGGTGGTGCGCGTCGTGCCCGCGCGGGGGGTTCGGTCGCTGGTCGGCCTCGGGTTGCAGCCCGGTTTGCGGAGCCGGGTGGCGCGCGTCGTAGCCCCAGGCGAAACACAGGGGCAGGGCCACCAGGGGGACGAGTCCCACGAGGGCCATCATGAGCGCGCTGCCCAGCGGCACCCCGAGGATGGGATGGGCCTCGGCGGGGACCAGCAGGGCTGCGGCGAAGCCCCCGGCGAGGCAGGCGGTCGTCAGGCGTCGCCCCCAACGCGCGGCACGACCGCGCGCGGCGAGCGCGAGGGTCGCATGGACGAGCAGGGTGATCGCGCCCACCTGAAGCCAGGCGGCCAGGCCCTGCGACGCGGCACTTCCCGACGCCACGTAGCTCGCGCCGGCGCAGGCGACCCCTCCTGCGAGCCCGAGGATTGCCGGTGGCCGATGCGGAGCTGACATGCATGTAACGGTAGTCCGGTATTCCCCCCGGGCGGAGGGGTGGATGATCGGTTCGGCCCAATGTTGACAGCCCCCAACTCCAACCGTAGCGTCTGTCCGCGCTCCCCTGACCGATTTGTCAGGGCTTTACCTGAGGAGCGCAATTCGCAGTCGCGCACCGAGCGGGGACCCGCCTCGTGTCGCGGTCGCTGTCGTCCGTGGCCCCTCCCCTGGGGGTCGCCCACCCCCAACGAGGGAGATGTCGCATGGGAGCCTATCTCGTCCACCGAAGGGCCTGGCGTTCGGCGCGCCTGGGCATCGTGGTGCTGTCGGCACTGCTGCTCGGTAGCGCGACCGCCGGTGCGCAAGCCGCGCGCCTTACTGGCCGCGTCACCGACGC
>JAEUJL010000294.1 GCA_016794835.1 Gemmatimonadota bacterium
GTTCAGCGCCTTGGGCGCCCATCCGGCGGCGTTCAGGCCGTGGAGCTGGCCGGTCTTCGCGTCGTAGATGATCGCGAAGAGGTCGCCACCGATCCCGTCACCCGAAGGTTCGGTCAGGGCAATCACGGCGTTCGCCGCAATGGCCGCGTCCACGGCGTTCCCACCCCGCTCGAGCATCTGGGTCCCGGCCTTGGCGGCGAGGGGAGAGCTCGACGCCACGATCCCCAGTCGGGTCGTGACCATCGATCGACCTACGGTGGGGCGGGGGGCCTCCTGGGCGGCGCGAGATTCACTCATGAGAAAGGTCGCGCACGCGACGAGGAGGGCAGGGTGGGCGCGCAAGGGCATGGCCGGAAAAGGGAAGCGGGAACCCGGAGAGTGTCCACCGGGTTCCCGCGTTCGTCAACCGTGCCGGACGAGGTCCGGCGGCACGATCAATGGCAGGCCTGTGTGCCCGAGTCCGTGAATGTCGACCCGGCGACCGGAAGGAACGACCATGAGTACGACGTGGCGCCGAGGGTCAGCTTGAGGACCCCCAGCGTGGTGTTGTTGCGCACCTGGCTGTTCGGCTTGATGGCTCCCCATGAGTAGAGCGGGGTCCGTCCGCCCGTCCCCACGACGAACTGCCGAATCCCGACAGGACTCGCGTTGTTGCTCGGGTCCTGGAGCCCGAAGCGCTCATACAGGTGCGCGTGGGCCGAGAGGAGCACATCCGCGCCCGCGTTGAACAGCGCACGCACCAGTGGCTGCACTTTGGTGTTGTTGCCGTGGGAGGCGTCGGAACTCCACCGCGCGTGGTGCCAGTACGCCAGGATGCAGGGCTTGGTGGTCGCCGCGAGGTCCGCCTTGAGCCAAACCTCCTGGGCGGAGCCGATGGCGCACGAGACCATGATGCAGTTGCTGTTGAGCGCCACGACGTGCCAGGCGCCGAGGTCGTAGCTGTAATAGCCCTTGCCGGGGTTTCCCGCGGTCGCGCCGAAGTAGGTGAAGTACGGGGAGGCGTTCGCGGTGCCGTACTCGTGGTTGCCGGGCACCGGCAGCGTGCGCGCCTTGTGACGCCCCCACGATGTGTCGTAGCAATTGGTGAAGTCCGCGGTCGTGCCATTGGGGTAGGCGAGGTCCCCCAAAGCGAGCACGGTGCCTGCTTCCGCGTCGAGCAACGTGGCGGTCGCCTCATCCCCGCTCGAGCCACACACCGCGATGTCCCCCGCCGCCAGGAGCGTGTGGGTCGTGGGTGGCGGTGGAGGCGAGCCCGTCACGTTCACGGTCGTTTCGCCGAAGACGCCGTTGGCCGCGGTGGCGCGAACGTGGGCGGTCCCCGCGGCCACCCCGGTGACCACCCCCAGGGAGCTCACGGTCGCGATCGTGGCGTCGTCGGTCGTCCAGGTCGCTCCGGCGGGTTTGGTGGAGACCTCGCCGGTGTGCGAGGTCGCGGCGAGGGCGAGCTGGCTGGTTGCCCCGACACCAAGGTTGAGCGGGTTCGGGGAGAGCGTCAGTGACACAATGGCGCGCCCCCCGACGTCGCCCTCCCGGGCGTCAGGTCCCCGCGCGGTGCTCGCGGTCGGGGCCGTAATGGGGCGCGCGGCGTGGTCGGGGTCGCCGCAAGCCAGGGCGGCGAGGAGCAAGAGGCGGGTACGGGAA
>JAEUJL010000310.1 GCA_016794835.1 Gemmatimonadota bacterium
CGATGGTGTTGCGCAGCTCGCGCACGTTCCCGGACCACTCGGCGTTCGCCAGGGCGTCCAGCGCGGTGGCATCCAGCGTCCGCACCGGCGACCCGTCGCGCTCCGAGAGGAGGTGGACGAAGTGGCGCGCGAGCTGCGGGACATCCTCGCGCCGTTCCCGCAGCGGCGGGACGTGCAGCGGGACCACATTGAGCCGATAGTAGAGATCCTCGCGAAAGCGCCCAGCGGCGATCTCGTCCTCCAGGGTCTTGTTCGTCGCCGCCAACACCCGCACGTCCACCTGCACGCGCTTGGACCCGCCGATGCGCGTCACCTCACCGTCCTGCAGCACGCGCAGCACCTTGGCCTGCGCGGCGAGGCTCATGTCACCGATCTCGTCGAGGAACAGCGTCCCCTTGTCCGCCTGCTCGAACTTGCCAGCGCGGTCGGCGACGGCCCCCGTGAACGACCCCTTCATGTGGCCGAACAGCTCGCTCTCGATCAGCTCCGAGGGAATCGCAGCGCAGTTCACCTCGATGAACGGCTTGCTCGCGCGGGGTGAGAGGCGATGGATCGCCCGGGCCACCAACTCCTTGCCGGTCCCGTTCTCCCCCGTGATGAGGACGCGCGCGGGGGTCACCGCCACCTTCTCGATGCGATCCATCAGGGCGCGCATCGGGAACGACGATCCCACCATCTCGTAGCGCGAGGCGATCGACGCGCGCAGGCGCTCGTTCTCCTCGACCAGGGTCAGCTGCTGTCCCAGGTTGCGCAGCAGGACGAGGATCCGGTCGGTGTCGAGCGGCTTCTCCAGGATGTCGTAGGCGCCCAGCTGGGTCGCCTCGACGGCGGTCTGAATCGTCGCATGCCCCGAGATCATCACGACCGTGGCCCGCGGGTCGGTCTGGCGCAATTGGCGGAGGGCTTCCAGCCCGTCCATCCCCGCCATCTTCACGTCCATGAACACCAGGTGCGGCCGCCACTTGTCGTAGGTCGCCAACCCCTCGGAGGCCGAGGACGCGGTGCGCACCTCGTAGCCCTCGTACTCGAGCAGCTGGCCGAGCGCGGCGCGCACGCCTTGCTCGTCGTCGACAATGAGGATCCGGCGTGTCATGGCCTGTCCTTGTACACGGTAAGCGCGCCGTTGGCGACCCTGATGTCCCCCACCCACGACGGCAGGGAAAAGCTAACCTCCCCCTCCGCGCCCCCCGGCTGCAACTGCCGCAGGAGGGCCGCGCGGGCCTGCCCCGGCACCTCCACCCCACCGAGGCGCAGGTCGGTCACGACGATCCTCGCGCGGCCGCGGCCCGCCATCGACGGTCGCCCCGCCAGCTCGATGCGGGGTTCGCCAGACAGCAGCGGGGCCAGGGGGCCGAGCGCGTCCACCTTGGGGACCTGCGCCAACACCAGCCGCCCCCGCACCCGCACCGTTTCACCCGAGATCGCGACCTCCGGTTCCTTGATGACCTCTCCCGTGGCCTGGTCGAGCAACGTCGCAAGGTCCCCCGGCTCGAGGTTCACCCAAGCGTCCCGTCGTGAGCGCGCCACCCGCCCCGCGACCGCGGCGCTGTCGCGTGTTGGGGCGCTCCACTGGACCTCTGCCCGCGGGGCCGAGCCCGTCGCCCGTTCCCACCACAGGTCGCGGGCCAGCCACGCACCGACCCCAAGGACGAGCAGCAGCACCAGGCAGCCTACCCTTCGCAGGCAGCCCATCACGCCAGCTCAACGCAGACGTGGGTGAATCCATGCGCCCGCGCGGCGGCAACGACCGCCTCACGCTGGCGGACGACATCCCCATAGCGCGCCGGTGTCGGCCGGAGGATGGCGAGGCGCTCCCGGCCCTCGACGACGACCTCACCAGCCATCGCCTGCAACGCCGCCGCGAGCTGCGCCGCATCGCCGGCGGCCATTACGCCCCCACCCCTTCGAGGACGTTGAGCGATCCCGACCGGAACCCGCGCAGGTCGATGCTCGCGCGGGCATACCCGGCCGATCGCAACGCCGCCGCAAGCCGGGACGACGCCGCGGGCTCCAGCCACGACTCCAGCTCGGCACGACCGAGCTCGACCCGCGCGAGATCACCGTGGTGACGCACGCGCAGGTCCCCGGTGATGCCTAACGCGCGCAACGCGGCTTCGGCGCGTTCCACCTGGGCGAGTCGTTCCGGGGTGACCGCGACGTGATACGGCAGGCGCGACGACAGGCACGGCGACGCCGGCTGGTTGGCGGTCGGCAGCCCACGCACCGCCGATCGGTGCCGGATCTCGGCCTTGGTCAGCCCCGCCTCGGACAGTGGCGACCAGACCCCATGGTCCCGCGCGGCCTGCGCACCGGGACGATAGTCGGACCAGTCATCGGCATTGCTGCCGTCGGCAACCACGGCGAGGCCGCGGCCAGCGGCGATGGGCACCAGGACGGACCAGAGCTCCGTCTTGCAGTAGAAACACCGGTTGGCGGGATTCGCCGCGTACCGCGGGTCGTCGAGTTCGTGGGTATCGACCTCCAGGAGCGGCACGGACATCTGCAGCGCCACGCTGCGCGCGGCCTCCCACTGCACCGCCGGGTACGACGGCGAGCGGCCGATGACCGCCAGGGTGTTCGCCGCGCCGACCGCCTCCACCGCCACCGCCGCGAGATAGACGGAGTCCACCCCCCCACTGAACCCCACGAGAATGGATCCCCGCTGCCGAAGCTGCGCGATCAGCCGTCCTTCCTTCTCGGTGGCGAGGGCTGGATCCACCAGGGGAGCATCCTGCGTCATGGCGACAACTTAGGGACCGCCGGTGGACGATGGCAGCGTGTCGTTCGTTCGAAAGTGGAACGCGACGCCCACGTGCGACGCCCGTACGACATCGTCGTCTTCGAGGTCGGCCACCGTGCGGGCCACCGCGAGGATCCGGTGGTACCCGCGTGCCGAGAGTCCGGCGCGTTCCGCCAGTCGGGTCAGCGTCTCGCGAGCCGCACGGTCGACCGGGGTGTGCGCATCGATCCACCGCCCCGTCGCCCGGGCATTGCACTGCCCCGCGACCCGCTGCCCGGCGAAGCGCCGCACCTGCCGGCTGCGCGCCGCCTCGACCCGCGCGCGCACCTCGGCGCTGCTCGCCCCCTGGCGTGCGTGCAGGGTGTGCAGCGCGAGCGGCGGGACGGACACCGTGAGGTCGATGCGATCCGCGAGCGGACCGGAGACGCGACCTCGGTGCCGCGCCACATCGGCCGCCGGACACCGACACCGCCCGCTCGCGTCTCCTGCGTAGCCGCACGGACAGGGGTTCATCGCACCGATCAGGGCAAACGCCGCCGGAAAGGTCACCGCGTGTTGGGCGCGTGCGATGAGCACCCGCCCCTCCTCCATCGGTTGGCGCAAGACGTCGAGGCGCGATCGCGGCATCTCCTGCAACTCGTCCAGGAAGAGGACACCGTGGTGCGCGAGGGTGACCTCCCCGGGCCGCGGGGTGCTCCCCCCGCCAACCAGGGCCGCGGTGGACAAGGTGTGATGCGGCGCGCGAAAGGGTCGCGGGACCTCATGCGGCGTCCCGGGCAGGAGGGTTCCCGCGACGGACTGGATGGTCAGGACCTCCAGCGCTTCCTGGTCGGTGAGCCGCGGCAGGATGGTCGGGAGTCGTCGGGCGAGCATCGTCTTGCCGGACCCCGGGGTCCCAACCAGCAGGAGCGCGTGACCGCCCGCGGCCGCGAGCTCCAGGGCGCGCTTGGCGACGTCCTGGCCCGCGACGTCTGACAGGTCAACGTCCACCCCCGGTACGAGGGTGCGAGCCATCGGGGCGGACGGCGATGGGGGCGGCGCACCGCAGAGCGCCGCCACCGCTTCCTGCAGCGTCTGGACCCCCCAGTAGGTGAGGCCGGGCACGAGGGCCGCTTCCGGCGCGTTGGCGGTTGGGCCGATGACGGCGCGGATCGGGCCGTCCACCCCCGCGTGCATCGCCATGGGCAGCATCCCCCGGACCGGCCGAATCGATCCATCGAGGCCGAGTTCGCCGACGGCCACGATACCATGCAATGCGTCGTTGGGGATGAAAGCGGTGGCCGCAAGCATGGCCAGGGCGATCGGCAGGTCGAAGGCCGTGCCGTCCTTGCGCATGTCACCCGGGGCGAGACTGACGGTGAAGCGGCGCGCCGGCAGGTCGTAGCCCGAGTTGGCGAGGGCCGCGCCGACGCGCTCGCGGCTCTCCTTGATGGCATGGGCGGCGAGCCCCACGACGACCCAGAACGGCAGGCCGCGCGACGCGTCCACCTCGACGGTGACGCGCACGGCCTGGATCCCCGACAAGGCAGCGGAACGGACGGCGGCGAGCATGTCGCCACGTTAGGCCGTGCGGGGCCCGGTCACGGTACCCTGGCAACGCAGACCCCGGCATCGTCGCGCAAACGACCGGGGCAGCGCCTGGTGCTACCCCGCCTGGGCGACCAGGTCGTCGATGATGTCCGCGCGCGCGGTGGTCACGTCCGCCTCGCCGATCATCTCCAGGAACGCGCGCGATACCGTCGGCTCGAACTCCTGGCCGATCCGCCCCTCGATGTACGACGTGATGTCGTTCGCGGCCCACGCGACACGATACGGCCGGTTGGTGCGCAACGCATCGTACACATCGCAGACGTGGACCAGCATGGACGCGTGGTGGCAGTCGCAGCGTCGCATGCGCGTGGGATACCCTCCCCCATCGATCATGATGTGGTGCTCGAACGCGACGGTCGCACACAAGTCGAGGCGGTCGTCCCGCGCGAGGATGAGGCGCGCACCATCGGCCGGGTGCTGGCGCATCGCCTTGAGTTCCTCGGGGGTGAGCGCACCCGGCTTCCGCAGGATCTCCACGGGCACCTTGATCTTCCCCAGGTCGTGCAGCAGCCCCGCCATCCCGTACTGCAGGATCTCGCGGGACGAGAGCCCCAGCCGCTCGGCGAGCGCCATCGACAGCACCGCCACGTTGAGGGCGTGCGTCGTGGTGTACTGGTCGAACTCCTTGAGCTGCAGCAGCGGAACGAGCATCCGCTGGCCGGCGTGAAGCGAGGCGGCAAGGGAATGCACGACGATCTCCGCTTCCTGCAGCGCGACTTCGCGTCCCTCGACGATCTC
>JAEUJL010000316.1 GCA_016794835.1 Gemmatimonadota bacterium
ACCGGGCCCGCCGCTCCTTCCCACGTCCGGGCCTGGTCCCCAGCTCACCCACCGATGTCTTCGATCACAACCGACGTCGTCATCCTTGGCGGTGGCCCCGGAGGCTACGTCGCAGCGATTCGCGCCGCGCAACTCGGCCTCTCAACGGTCTGCGTCGAGTCCGATGCCACCCTCGGCGGCACCTGCGTGAATGTCGGCTGCATTCCGTCCAAGGCCCTGCTCCAGTCCTCCGAGCACTACGAGCATGCGCGCCTGCATGGCCACGAACACGGCCTTGCGTTCGACGGGTTGCGCTTTGACCTCGCCCAGATGATGCGGCGCAAGGACGAGGTGGTGACCTCCAACACGCGAGGCGTGGAATTCCTGTTCAAGAAGAACAAGGTCACCTGGGCGAAGGGCCACGGGACCCTGCGCCCGGGCAACATGGTCGAGGTGCGTGGCCACGATGGCACGACCACTGTTTACCAGGCGCGCCACGTCATCCTCGCGACGGGGTCGGTCCCCATCGAGCTGCCCGTCCTCCGCTTCGACGAGCGACGGGTGCTCTCCAACGTGGGCGCCCTCACGATTCCCGAGGTGCCGCGGCACCTCGTGGTGATCGGCGGTGGGGTGATTGGCCTCGAACTCGGCTCGGTGTGGCGGCGCCTTGGCGCCAAGGTCACCGTCGTCGAGCTGATGCCGACCATCCTCCCCGGCAACGACGACGACATCACCAAGGAAGCCGACCGCATCTTCCGCAAGCAGGGTCTTGAGCTGCGCACCGGGACCCGGGTCACCGGGGCCGACGTCGCCGCGGATCGCGTGCGGATCCACGTGGAGAAGGACGGCGTCGCCGAGACACTGGACGCCGACTATGTGCTCGTCTCCGTCGGGCGGCGCCCCGCCCTGCGAGGGATCGACGCGGCGGCGCTGGGGCTCGCCCTCGGAAAGCGCGGGGAGATCCTCGTCGATGACCAGATGCGCACCAACCTCCCCGGAGTCTTCGCCATCGGGGACGTGGTCGGCGGCAAGCTGCTCGCCCACAAGGCGGAGGAAGAGGGCGTCATTGCCGCCGAGGTCATCGCCGGCAAGCCGGTACACATGCACTACCGCTCCATGCCCGCGGTGGTCTACACCTGGCCCGAAGTCGCGACCGTCGGACTGACCGAGTCCGAAGTCAAGGCCACCGGACGGGCCTACAAGTCGGGGAAATTCCCCTTCTCGGCGAACGGCCGCGCGCGCACCATGGGCGAGACGAATGGCTTCGTGAAGTTCATTGCGGACGCGCAGACCGACGAACTCCTCGGCTGTCACATGATCGGCCCCAATGTGTCCGATCTCCTGGCCGAGGTCGTCCTCGCGTTCGAGTACAAGGGATCTTCCGAGGACATCGCGATCACGGTGCACTCACATCCCACGTTGTCGGAAACCACCAAGGAAGCCGCGCTCGCCGTGCTCGGTCGCGCCCTGCACATTTAGCAGTTTGGCCCCGAAGGGGCCCGTCGCCTGCCGTCTGCCGTCCTGCCTCCCGACCTCCAACACCTTCCATGACCACCGCCGTTGATCCAACCAGCCAGCCAGGGGTGAAGGCCCCGCCGTTCGGGAAGTTCTTCCTCCCGGGGCCGACCGAGGTGCGCCACGACGTCCTCGCCGCCATGACCCAGCAGATGATGGCCCATCGGGGCAAGGACATCGAAGCCATCATGGGGCGCGTCCTCACCGGGTTGCAGGCGGTGTTCCGGACCACGCGCCTCGTCCACACCGCCACCTCCTCCGCCACCGGGCTCATGGAGGCTGGCGTGCGCAACGCGGTGCGCGACCGTGTGCTGTGCCTCGTGAACGGCTCGTTCTCGGAGCGCTTCCACAAGGCTGCCGTGAACTCCGGGATCGCGGCCGACAAGCTCGAACTCCCCTACGGGCAGTACCACTCCCCCGACATGGTGGCCGACGCCCTCAAGGGTGGGAAGTACGATGTCGTCACTGTCGTGCACTCGGAGACGTCGACCGGCGTCCTCAACCCGATCGCCGACATCGCCAAGGCCGTCCACGCCGCAGGTGACGTGGTCCTGGTGGTGGACACCGTCTCCTCCATGGGTGCCGGCCAGATCGAGTGCGATGCCTGGGAACTCGACTACGTCCTCACCGGCTCGCAAAAGGCCCTGGCCCTGCCGTCCGGACTCGCGTTCTGCACCGCGAACGACCGGGTGATGGCGCGCGCCAAGGAGAGCAAGCGACGCGGCCTGTACTTCGACCTCCTGGAGTTCGAGGAGTACACGAAGAAGAACCAGTCCCCCAACACCCCGGCCGTCTCGCTGCTGTACGCGCTCGACGTGCAGCTCGCGCACATCCAGCGCGAGACCATGGAAGCGCGGTGGGCGCGCCACACGGCGATGGCCGAACGCACCTGGGCCTGGACCCGCGAGCATGGCGAACGTCTCGGTGTGTCCCTGTACGCTCCCGAGGGATATCGCGCACCGGGTGTCACCTGCATCACGGCGCCGAAGGGGAAGCCGGGGTCCGCGATCGTCAGCGAAATGAAGAAGCGCGGGTTCGTGATCGCCTCGGGCTACGG
>JAEUJL010000335.1 GCA_016794835.1 Gemmatimonadota bacterium
CGGGATCGGTCGTGAGGAGCGAGACCACGATCCCGGTGAGGAACGACAGCGGGATCGTGACGAGGGCCGGGTTCTTGAGCGCAAACCAGGCGCCTTCGTGCTGGAGGATGTCGACCTGGATGGTGGGGGACAGCCAGATCAGCAACAGGGTGCTCGCCGTCCCCACCGCCATCGAGGTCGTGATGCCCCGCGTGGTGGCCCGCCTCCAGAAGATCGAGAGGAGGAGCGCCGGGAAGTTGGCGCTGGCGGCGATGGCGAAGGCCAACGACACCATGAACGCGACGTTCTGGCCCTTGAAGGTGATGCCCAGCGCGACGGCCACGATGCCTAACGCGACGGTGGCGATGCGTGCGACGCGCAGCTGCTCATGCGCCGTCGCGTCGCCCTTGCGGGCGACGCTGACCCACAGGTCATGGGAGAGGGCGGCCGCCCCCGACAGGGTGAGCCCGGCCACCACGGCGAGGATCGTGGCGAACGCCACGGCGGCGATGAAGCCAAGGAACGGCGTCCCGCCCAGCGTCTCGGCGAGCAGCGGGGCCGCCATGTTCGCCCCCTTGTCGACGGCCCGGATCGCGTCCGGCCCGACGAGGACCATCGCGCCAAACCCCAGGATGAAGGTCATCAGGTAGAAGAACCCGATGAGCCCGGTGGCGTAGAAGACCGAGGTGCGTGCGGCCTTGGCGTCGGGGACCGTGTAGAAGCGCATGAGGATGTGCGGCAGCCCGGCCGTGCCGAACATGAGGGCCATGCCTAACGACACGGCATCCCACGGGTTGGCCACCTGCTTGCCCGGCGCGAGGACCGCCTCGCCATACCGCTCGGCCGCGGCCCGGAACAGCGCCAGCGGGGAGAAGCCGAACTGCGCCAGGACCATCACCGCCAGGAGGGTGGCCCCACCGAGCAGCAACACCGCCTTCACGATCTGCACCCAGGTGGTCGCGATCATGCCGCCGAACAGCACGTAGGCGATCATCGCCGCGCCGACAATCACGACCGCCGTCTCGTAGGAGAGGCCGAACATCAGGCGGATGAGCCCCCCGGCCCCCACCATCTGCGCGATGAGGTAGAAGATCACGGTGGCCAGGGTCCCGATCGCCGCCGCAATGCGCACCGGCTTCTGCCGCAGGCGGGCCGTGAGCACGTCGGCAAAGGTGTACTTGCCCAGGTTGCGCAGCGGTTCCGCGATGAGGAACAGGACGACGGGCCACCCCACCAGCCACCCGGTCGAGTAGATCAGGCCATCGAACCCGGTCGTCGAGACCAACCCGGCAATGCCGAGGAACGACGCGGCACTCATGTAGTCACCGGCCAGCGCGAACCCGTTCTGGCCGGCGGTGATCGAGCGGGACGCCGCGTAGAAGTCCTCCGTCGTCCGCGTGCGCCGCGCGGCCCAGTAGGTGATCCCCAGCGTGATGGCGATGAAGACGAAGAAGAAGGCCATCGCCACCCCGTTCGGCTCGCCGATGCGCGTGACCGGCCGGGTGGAGTCCGCCGCCACCTGCAGGAGGGCGATCATTGCGACAGCTCCCGGATGGCATGGTCATAGTGCGTATTCGTCCAGCGCACATACACCAGCGTGAGCAGCCACGAGGCCACGATCACCAGCGCGCCCGCCAGGATCCCGAGCGAGAGCCCGGGGCGCACGAGTGAGCCCATCAGCTCCTTGTTGAAGGCGATCGCCAGGATGAACCCGAAGTAGATGGCGATCATCGCGCCCGTGAGCGCCAGGGCCAGGCGAAAGCGGCGTGCCGCGAGCAGCCGCAGGCGTTCGTGTCGATCGGTCACGGTCCGGGAGAGCGGGGGAAGGCGGCGTTAGGCACCGCCAGGCGGTGGGGGAACGTGCCTTCCGCCCGTCCGGTCGGCAAGGGGAGCACGCCCCCGGCCGCCCGCAGGACAACCGATCAGAGGTCCTGGCCTTCCGGGCGGGTGACGACCGAGGCCAGCGCCTCGATCGCCTGCGGGTCCAGGTGTCGCCACTTGCGGGCCTCGAGCACGGCCAACGCCTCGTCCACGCTCATCCCCGGGCGATAGGGGCGACTCGCCGTGACCGCCTCATAGGTGTCCGCCACGGCCAAGATGCGCGACGGCAGGTCCAGCTCGTCCGCCCCGATGCCCCATGGATACCCCGTGCCGTCCAGTCGCTCGTGATGTTGGGCCGCCTGCCGCGCAAAGTCGGCAAAGCAGCCGACGCGGCGCAGGATCTCCCAGGTGAACAGCGGGTGCTGCTCAATGGCCGTGCGTTCCGCGGCGTCCAGCGGGCCGTTCTTGTCCAGGATCCGGTTGGACACCCCCAGCTTGCCGATGTCGTGCAGCAGGCCGGCCCGTCGTAGCCGGACCTTCGCCACCGCATCGAGCCCCATCTGCTCGGCGATCACGACCGCGTACCGGGCCACGCCGGACGAGTGCCGGTAGGTAAACGGTGACTTCGCGTCGATGATCTCGGCGAAGGCCTCGGCGACCGCATCGAGCCCGGACTCACCCAGGGTGCGCGCCGCGGGCAATGGATCAAGCGACGCGACCAGGGCCGTGACCTCCGGGTCGCCAACCTGCTGCCAGAACCAGGGGTCACGCAGTTGGTCGCGCGCGACGTCCACCAGCGCGGGATCGAACCAGGAGCCGCGACGCTCGAGCAACATCGCATCCACGCCGGCGGGCCCTTCCGTCCCCCAGTACACCTCAATGGTCTGCGCGATGTTCAGGATGCGCGCGAGCTGCGGAATGGCCTCGCCGGCGAGTCCGTCGGGATACCCGCCACCGTTCCAGTGTTCGTCCAGCGACCGGATGGCCGACTGCGTCGCCGCAGAAAAACCCAGCCGCCGCGCGATCTCCGCCCCACGCTCACAGCGCGTGGAAATGAGGTCACGGGTCATCGACTCCTGCCGCGCAATCGTGACGAAGTGCCGCACCCGGGCACCTAACGACTGGCGCATCCCGCTGTGGCGCCAGGTCGCCAGGGCCAGCTGCATGCGGTCATCCCAGTCGACCACCTTCATCCGCGGCTTGACCACCTGGTCGTCCGACCCGAACAACGAGGCGATCCGCGCGGCGTTGCTGGAACAGCCAGCATCCTTGAGCAGGAGCGCATGGTACAAGTCGCCGAGTGCCTCGGCGCCAAGGCCGACCGCCTCGCCAAGGCGCATGCCGATGAGGCAGGAGCGGACCGAGTGGCCCAGCGGCTGCCCCTCGGTAAGGTCGAGGGCGTGGGAGAGGGCTGCGAGCACGTCACCAACCGCCACGGTTTCCGTGGCGTGTTCAGCGATCGGGGTCGGGCGGGGCGCGCTCTTGAGCATGGGGTCGCCTGAGAGACGACCGGCGAGCCCATGCGTTGCGTGCTAGAGCGTGCGTTCCAGTCGCCGGGCGACCACGGCCCAGCACAGCAGGTAGGCCATGGCGGCCAGGCACACGACGACCCCGAGGGAAGATCCCGACCCCTGCAGCGCCCGCCAGCGGACGATCGTCAGCGCCATCAGGGGCACCAGGCCCCACAGGCTCAACCGCCGGGTGAAGGTGGCCGCCGCCAGCCGCCGCTTCCGGCGCACCACCTCGAGCGCCTGGTACGCCTCGAGGGACTCGGCCGCGGCGAGCCACGTGCCCCGGCGATTCCGGATGTTGAAGCTCCACGTCACGACGGAAAACAGGGTGAGGCCCCCAATGACCAGCCAGGCTTCCCACGTGTCGGCCGCACGCGCACCGCCCACGAGCAGTGCGACGGCACCCAGGGTGACGAGGACCTCGAACGCGAACATGACCCGCATGCGCCGCGACTGCGCACGAATGCGCCGGCGCAGCGCGTCCACATCCACCTCGACCGGGAGCGCCTTCCATTCATCGCTGAGGCTGAGCCACTCGTCGTCGGCATCCGCAATCGCCGTGTGCTTCGTCATCATGTCGGGTCGCCCCCCAGTTGCCTGCGCAGCATGTGCCGCGCGCGTGTGAGACGCACGGCGACGTTGCCCTCGGTGATTCCCACAATCTCGCCGATCTCGGCGTCGTGCAGTCCCTCGAGCCGGAGCACCACCACTTGTTGCAGCGATCTCGGCAGCCGGCTCACCGCATGTCGCAGCCGGTCGGCGCGCACCCGGGCATGTACCTGGTCATCGGCCCACGGCGCGGGATCCACGAGCTGGTCGTCCAGCACCTCGTCACGCTGGTGGCGCCCATGCGCGCGTCGCCAGCTGCTCGCCCGATTGTGCGCGACCCGATAGACGAACGTCCGCTCGGCACAGTCATGGCGAAAGCCGGGGAGCGCCTTCCACAGGGCAAACGAGATCTCCTGCATGAGGTCGTCGGCATCGGCCGCTGTTGACGTGTAGGCCCTGGCCAGGCGTACCAGGGCCGGCCCCCAGGTGGCGAGGACCCGTTCCCATTCGGCGTCCGCCGGTACGGACATGCGTCAGCGCGAGCGCGGGTCAGCCGCCCGTCGGATGTCGCCCCGCTGGACAATCGCTGCCAGCCGCCGCGTGTTCCGGATGTCCGCCCGCGGGTCCGCCTCGAGCAGGACCAGGTCGGCGCGTTTCCCCGGCTCGACCGTGCCAATCTCGCCCTCGAGTCCCAGGGACTTCGCGCCGTCCAGGGTGGCCATGCGCAGCACGTCGGCTACGGGGATGCCGGCGTTCACAAGCAGCTCGAGTTCATCGTGGAACGATACCCCGGGCACGGTCCACGGGTTGTTGGCATCGGTCCCCACCGTCAGCCGTACCCCCGCCCGGTGCAGGGTACGGACAAAGGCCTGCACGCGCGGCCACACGGCGACCGCATCCACGTAGTCCTGGGGGCTCCATCCCTGGGCCAGGTCGAAGGTCTTCCAGTTGTCCCGCAGCACAGGCGACGCATACGCCAGCTCCGGGCTCTCCCGTACGGCCGCACTGTTGCCGCGAAACATGCGGTCGAAGGTGACCAGGGTCAGGTCCAGCCAGGTGCCGTTCCGGACGAGGGCGTCGATCATCGTGCGGATCTCCGTGCCGCTCGTGTCGGCAAAGCGGAACCAGGTCGCCATGAACTGCGTTCCCTTGAACGTCTTGATGTAGTCCGCACGGCGCGTGCTGTCGATCAACATGTGCGATCCGGGCACCACGTGGACGATCCCGTCAATGCCCGCATTCGCCGCGTCGGTCCAGGTGGTGAAGACCGTGTGGGTGATGGCCTTCACCCCGCGCGCATGCGCCTCGTCGATCCCGGCCTTCACCAAGGGAAGGCTCAAGCCGCCGTACAGCTTGATGTAGTCGACGCCCAGGGCGGCCTGCCGCCGTACCTCCTCGCGCATCGCCTCCGGGGTCGTCGCGGCGCGACCCATGCCGGGGCTCGCGAACACATCGATCGCCTCACCGGCGGTCCGCACACGCGGCCCGGGGACCTGCCCGCGCTCCAGCGAATCACGCAGGGCCACGGCGTGCTCGACCGGGCCACCCGGATTCCTCACGGTGGTCACCCCAAACGCGAGCAGCGTGGCGAGGGTGTGCCGCGATGCCTCGTGGTCGTACCGAAAGCTCATCTGCGGTCCCCCGGCCTCCACGCGATACGTCACGGGACCGATCGCCACGTGGGCGTGGGTGTCGATGAACCCGGGCAGCAGGTACTTGCCGCGTCCGTCGATGACCCGGGCCCCGCGCGGCGCATTCCGTTCTGTCGGCCCGACGCGCTCGATGCGCCCATCGCGAACCACCACATCGTGGTGTACACGAGCCGCCGAGCTGGGGCCATCGATCACGGTGACATCCCGGATCACGGTGAGCTGCAGGGGAATGCTGAACAGGAGCGCGCTGAGCATGGCGGGGAGGCGGAGGGTGTTACAGAGGCAGTCCCTCCACGCCGGAAGACCTTACACGGGCAGACCCCTCGCCCCGTGCCCTCCACCGTGTCCTTCCCCCGGAGCAAACGGGGACTACCTTCCCGCGAACTTCACCTGACGGCATGAGCGGATTGGTCCTTCCCCAGATCCGCGCGACGTTCCGGGCGGTGGCGGCGGCGGTGGTACCGGAGACGGTCGCGCTGGATGCAGACGGCTGGGCTCGAATGGAAGCCGAGGTGGAGCGAGCGCTCGCCGTTCGCCCCGAGCGGGTCCGGCGACAACTCGTGCTCTTTGCGCGAGTGCTGGAGTACCTGCCGCTGCTCACGAATCGGAGCCGCTTCTCGCGCCTCGCCCCCACGCCCCGGCACCAGCTGCTGAAGTCCCTGGAATTGTCCCGCGTCCTCCAGGTCCGCCGCGGCGTCTGGGGATTCCGCACCCTCGTCCTCCTCGGCTACTACTCGCAGCCCGAGATCCAGGTGCGCATTGGGTATCGGGCGCACCCGGACGGCTGGAGCGCGCGGCGCGCCGCGAGCGAACCCCTGGCCGGCACCTGACGTGGCGGAGTCTCGCACGTACGACATCGTCATCGTGGGCTCCGGTGCGGGCGGCGGCACCGTCGCCCAGGCGCTCGCTCCCATGGTGGCGCAGGGACTCAAGATCCTCGTGCTCGAGCAAGGGCCGCAGCTGGATGATCACGAGTTCACGGGGCGCGAGGCCGAGATGGCGCCCGCGCTCTACGCGGATGGCGGTGGCTTCCTGACCGCGGACGGCACCATGACCCTGGCGATGGGCCAGGTGTACGGCGGATCGACGGTGGTCTACACGGGGACCTCCCTCGTCGCACCGGATCGCGTCATCCGCTCATGGTGTGTGCCGGGGCTCGAGCATGCCGACCTGGAACGCCGGTGTGAGCGCTTCATGGCGGCGAACCATGTGCACTACCTGCCGCGGGTCCTGCTCAACGAGAACAACAAACGCTTCTTCACCGGGGCCCACCGCTGCGGCTACAAGCCGGAGCAGTTCCCGGTCAACGTGCGGGGCTGCAAGGGATCCTCGTTATGCAACCTCGGGTGCCCGAACGGCGCCAAGATGGGGACGCACCGGGTGCAGCTGCCGGACGCGGAGCGCCAGGGGGTGGAGGTCGTGACGCGTGCGGAGGTCGTGCAGCTGGAGGAGCGGGCCCTGCGGGTCCGGGTGCACCCGCGTCCGGATGGCGCCAAGGGGCGGCCCTCGCCCTGGGCGGCCGGCGAGTACCACATCTCGGCGAAACTGGTGGTCAGTTGCGGCGGCGCCGTCGGGACGAGCGCGCTCCTCCTTCGCTCGCCCGTCACGCGCAACCTGCCGGGGCTGGGCGAGGGATTCACCTGTCACCCGGCGCTGATCCTCGTGGGCGAGCACGAGCACCCGATCACCAACGACGTCGGGCACCCCAAGAGCTACTACGTCGACCGTGCCGTGGCCGAGGGGTTCGTGCTCGAGACGTGCATGTACTTCCCGTTCGTGACGGCGAAGAACCTCACCAGCTTCGGTCCCGAGCACAGCAC
>JAEUJL010000338.1 GCA_016794835.1 Gemmatimonadota bacterium
GGGCTTCCGCGGGTGGGTCGACGCGGGTGGCGACGTGGAAGACTGACGACGCGTGGACCAGCTCATCGCGCGACTCGAGCGTTCGCTCACCGGGCGGCCCGCAACCCTGGCCGCCACGGATGGGGCGCCTGCGCGGGCCGCCGTGGCGGTGACCTTTCGCTCGGACCGGGGTGCGCCGGAGTTCCTCATGATCCGCCGCGCCGATCGCGAAGGGGATCCCTGGAGTGGACAGGTCGCGCTTCCCGGGGGGCGATGGCAGGCCGACGACACCTCGTTGGAACACACGGCCCTGCGCGAAACCCACGAGGAAACCGGGCTCGACATCCGGGCGAGCGGACGCGTGATTGGGGCGCTCGACGAGTTGCGTCCGCGGTCGCCGTTGCTCCCGCCGATCGTCGTGACGCCGTTCGTGGCGCACATCGCACCGACGGCTCCGCTCGTGCTCAGCCACGAGGTCGCGGCGGCGTTCTGGGTCCCCTGGGCCCGGCTGCTGGACCCGGAACTGGATTACGAGACAGAGGTCAGCGCGCGCGGGATGACCTGGCGCGTGCCGGCGTTCCACCTGGAGGGGCACGTCGTGTGGGGCATGACCGAACGGATCCTCCGCCAACTGATCACCCGAGTGCACGAGGGACCATGACACACCTGCGGCGAACCGCCTGCCTGGTCGCGACCGCGTTGCTGAGCGCCACGGCCGGCGCCCAGCGCCCTGACTGGGCGGCATTTGATCGTTGGGTGACGCAGGGCGTCGCCGACTGGCAGGTCCCCGGCCTCGCCGTGGCGGTGGTGAAGGACGATTCCGTCGTGTTCAGTCGCGGCTATGGCGTCCGGCAGCTCGGGGCCCCCACCACCCGGGTCGACGTCCACACGCGGTTCGCGATCGGCTCGACCACCAAGGCCATGACGGCGCTCGCCCTGCTGATGCTGCAGGATGAAGGCAAGGTGCGGCTGGACGATCCCGTGATTCGCTACCTGCCCACCCTGCAGCTGTACGACCCGGTCCTGACCCGCGAGCTGACCGTGCGTGACCTGCTTACGCACCACACCGGCCTGCCAGGTTCCGACCTGCTCTGGTCCGGCGGCGACTACAGCACGGCCGAGGTGATCCGCCGCATGCGGCACCTGCCGCCGGCGACCTCGTTCCGCAACTCGTACCACTACCAGAACGTGCAGTACGCCATGGCGGGGGAGGTCGTTCGCGTGGCGTCCGGCATGCCGTGGGAGCAGTTCGTGGCCGAGCGCATCCACCGCCCGTTAGGCATGGGGGAGACGGTGTCGCTCCTGTCGCAGCTGGCCGGGGCGCCCAACGTGGCGGCCCCTCATATGGTGATCGATGGTGCCGTGACGGCCATCGAGAATCGCTCCGTCGACCCGGTGGCGGCGGCGGGCTCGGTCTGGTCCAGCGTGCACGACATGGCCAAGTGGATGCGGTTCGTCCTGGATTCCGGCCGCGTGGGCGGGCGCCGGCTCGTCTCGCCGAGTGGGTTCACCGACTGGCTCTCGGCGCAGGTCGTCGTGCCCCAGGCCGACTTCTATCCCACACGCACCCTCACGCGCCCGCACCACGTGAACTACGGCCTGGGCTGGTTCCTGCATGACTACCGCGGGATGAGCGTCGCGATGCACACCGGCAGTATTGATGGCCAGGTCGCGATCATCGGGCTCGTCCCGGACCAGCGCCTTGGGGTGTACGTGCTCGCGAACCTCGATCACGCCGAGCTGCGTCATGCGATCCTGCATCGCGTGCTCGACCTGTATGGTGGGGGCGCCGCGCGCGACTGGTCGGCGGAGTTGCGACAGCTGTACGGGCGCCTGGAGGCGGAAGGGAAGGCGGCCGAGGCCCGCCAGCTGGCCGCCCAGGTCAAGGGGACCCGCCCCTCGCTCGACCTCTCCCGATATGTCGGGACGTACAGCGACTCGCTGTATGGCGATGCCACGGTGGCGTTGCGCGACGGCCGCCTGCGTTTCGCCTTTGGGAAGGGCTTCACCGGGTGGCTGTCGCACTTCCACTATGACACCTTCCTCGTGCCGTGGGATGACCGGCGCGCGGGCCAGGGGATGGTGTCGTTTGTCCTGGATGCCACCGGCCAGCCGGTCGCGGTCGAGGCGCTGGGCACGCGCTTCGCCCGGCGCGCGCAGGCTCGTTAGGTCCCTTGCTCCCCTCCACCCCTCACGCCACCACCATGCGCCGATGTGCTGTTGTCCTGGGCTGCGTCCTTCCCGCTGCCCTGCTCGGGCAAGCCGCACCGGTGAAGCCGGGGTGGCAGTGGTCCACCGACACCGTCATGCGGGTCGTGAACGCGGTACGCGCCGGCAAGTCGCTCAAGCCGCGCACCTGGCCCGGCGGGGCCCGCGTGGCCGTCCTGCTGTCGTTCGACGTGGACAACGAGACCGTCTCATTGCGGTTCGGTGAGCCCACCGTCGGGGCCCTGTCCCAGGGACAATACGGCTCGCGCGTCGCGCTCCAGCGCGTCGTCGACTTGCTCGATCGCAACCGGATCCCGGCGTCGTTCTTCATCCCCGCGATGAGCCTGATGATCGCGCCGCAGCAGGTGGACGTGATCAAGCGGTCCGGGCGGCACGAGTTCGCCGTGCACGGGTGGATCCATGAGACCAACACCACGCTGCCGGGGCCGATCGAGAAGGAGCTGGTGCAGCGCGCCATCGACACCCTCACCGCGATGACCGGCACACGCCCCGTCGGCTATCGCGCGCCGTCGTGGAACTTCTCCCCGAACACGATGCGCATCGTGCGCGAGCTGGGCTTCATGTACGAGAGCTCCCTGATGGCCGATGACTCGCCGTACGAGCTGCTGCAGGACGGGCAGCCGACCGGGATTGTTGAGCTGCCGGTGGAGTGGATCCTCGATGACGCCCCCCTGTTCAATCCGCAGGGCAATGCGTACATGAATCCGCGCGACGTGGCGCAGGTGTGGATCGACGAGTTCGACCGGGCCTACGCGGAAGGGACGATGTTCCTGCTGACCATGCACCCGCACGTCTCGGGGCACCGGTCGCGCATTGTCGCGCTCGAAAAGCTGATCGCCCACATCAAGGCCAAGCCAGGGGTCTGGTGGGGGACGCACCGCGCGGCGGCGGAGTACGTGAAGGCGCAGGCGGGGATGCGCTAGCGCGCGGGGCGTCCGCGGTCAGCGCGGCGGTGAGGCGCCGTCCGGGAGCGACGCAAACCAACGCGCCATGACGGGGTTCGTCGCGCAGGCCTGCACTTGCCAGGACCAGGCGCGGCGCGACTCGCCGAGCAGGCGGAGCAAGGTGACCAGCCGGACGACCGGCGGCGCGAACAGGTCGTTGATCGACGGCTCGGGGTGTTCCAGGAGGCGGGCCTCGATGTCGCGCGCCTCCTCGGCCCAGGCGCGGTGCAGCACCGACGCGTAGCCATCGGGCGTCGACAGGGCGGCGGCAAAGTCGGCGGCCCCGGGCAGCGCCGGCGCACGGGTGCGCTCATCGACCGCCTCCTGCCAGCGCCCGGCGTCTTCCAGCAGGCCAACGAGCCGCAGCCGAGCCGCCTTGTGACGCGGGTCGATCGCAAGCGCCTTGCGCAAGGCGT
>JAEUJL010000363.1 GCA_016794835.1 Gemmatimonadota bacterium
AGGATCGCCTCATCGTTGCCCGGCGCGCGCAACTCCTCCGCCTTGCCATAGGCGGTGAGCGCCTTGTCGATCCACTCGTAGGCCATCTCCGCGGCCCGCGGCAGGTCGCGCGCGAGGATCGCCTTGGCCCAGCGCTCCGCAATGATCCCCTGGTAGTACGCACTCTTGTACGGATCCTCGAGGCGGGCCACCGCATCGATGGCGCGGCGCAGGTCCTCGACATGGCCCGTGGGGAACTGGTCCGTGATCGCCAGCACGTGCATCACGATCGCGTCGGCGTTGGTGGGGTCCACCGCCAGCACATCGAGGCAGATGCTCTCTGCCGCGATGGAGTCGCTGAGCACGCGGTAGCGATGCGCCTTCTGGAGCGCGGCCGGCACGCCTTCCCGGGAGATCGGCTTGAGCGATGGCATCAGGTTACCCTCGTTTTTTCCCGCGGAACAGGCGAACGAGCTTCACCACGGGATCATAGAACTCGTCGACGACCCGCTCCTTGAGCGGGATGATCGCGTTGTCGGTGATTGTGATGTGCTCGGGACAGACCTTGGTGCAGCACTTGGTGATGTTGCAGTAGCCGATCGCCTGGTCTTCCTTGAGGTCCCGCAGCCGGTCCTCGGTGTCCAGCGGGTGCATCTCGAGGGCCGCCGAGTACACAAAGAAGCGCGGGCCGATGAAGTCCTCGTGCTTGTGGTGGTCCCGCAGGACGTGGCACACGTCCTGGCAGAGGAAACACTCGATGCACTTCCGGAACTCCTGGACGCGGTCGACATCCTCCTGGGCCATCCGCCACGTGCCATCCGGCGCGTCCGGCTTGCGCGGCGTGAACTTCCGGATCCGCTTCTTCTGCTCGTAGTTCCACGACACGTCCGTGACGAGGTCGCGCACATGCGGGAAGGCACGCATCGGCTCGATCGTGATCGGCTTGTCCACCGGGAGCTCGTCCATGCGCGTCATGCACATCAACCGCGGCATGCCATTAATCTCGGCCGAGCACGAGCCGCACTTGCCCGCCTTGCAGTTCCACCGAATGGCGAGGTCGCTCGCATTCTCCGCCTGCACCTGGTGCATCGCGTCGAGCACCACCATCCCTTCGGTGATGTTGGTGGTGTAGTCGGCAAAGGCACCGGTTCCGCGTTCGCCGCGCCAGATCCGGAAGGTTGTTTGGGGCATGGGGTGCTGGTTGCTGGTGGCTGGTCCTGCTGCCAGTACTGGTTCTGCCGTCTGCCGTCTGCCGTCTCGCCAGAACTACTTCGCCTGCTCCTCAATGATCGCCTGCAGCTCCGCGGGCAACGCGGCCTGCGGACGGCGCTCCATCACCATTTCACCGCTGGTGCCGCGCTTGAGGACGATGTTGAACGCGCCGTACGTCTTGTCCTTGTCCGGATAGTCATCCCGGAAATGGCCGCCGCGGCTCTCCTTGCGCTCGATCGCGGCGAGGGTGATCGCCTCGCTGATCGTGAGCAGGTTGTCGAGGTCGAGGGCGGTGTGCCAGCCGGGGTTGTACTCGCGATTGCCGACGACCCCCACCTGCCGCGCGCGGGTGCGCAGGGCGTGGACACCGTCGAGCGCGCGCTTCATCTCGTCCTCGCGGCGCACGATCCCAACGAGGTCCTGCATCATCTCCTGCAGTTCGTGCTGGATCTTGTACGGCGCTTCAGGACTCCCCGTCCGGTCGAACGGGGCGAGGGCATCGGCCAGCGCACGGTCCGCATCGGACGCGGCGACCTGGGCCGCACCGCGATCCGCCGCAAACTTCGCCGCGAAGTCACCGGCACGCTTGCCGAAGACCAACAGGTCGGAGAGCGAGTTGCCCCCCAGGCGGTTGGCACCATGCAAGCCCGCGGCACATTCGCCGGCCGCGAACAACCCGGGCACCGTCGACATCTGGGTGTCCCCGTCCACGCGGATCCCGCCCATGATGTAGTGCGTCGTGGGCCCGACCTCCATCGGCGTCGTCGTGATGTCGATGTTGGCCAGCTGCATGAACTGGTGGTACATCGAGGGGAGCTTCTTCCGGATGTGATCGGCCGCGTTCGGCAGCTTCTCCTTGATCCACGCGATGTCGAGGAAGACCCCGCCGTGCGGTGACCCGCGGCCCTCGCGGACCTCCCGCTGAATGCAGCGCGCCACGTGGTCGCGCGTCAGCAGCTCGGGTGGGCGACGCGCCGACTTGTCGCCCTGCGTGTAGCGCCAGCCTTCCTCCTCGGAGTCCGCCGTCTGGTTGCGGTAGTTCTCCGGGATGTCGTCAAACATGAAGCGCTTGCCCTGCGAATTGCGCAGGACCCCGCCCTCGCCGCGCACCCCTTCCGTCACCAGGATCCCCTTCACGCTCGGGGGCCACACCATCCCCGTGGGATGGAACTGCACGAACTCCATGTCCATCAGTTCAGCACCGGCGTTGTAGGCCAGCGAGTGGCCGTCGCCCGTGTACTCCCAGCTGTTGCTCGTGACCTTGAAGGCGCGCCCGATCCCGCCCGTGGCCAGGACCACCGCCTTGCAGGCAAACAGGGTGAAGCGTCCGCGCTCGCGGTCGTAGGCCAGCGCACCCGACACCCGGTCACCATCCTTGAGCAGGCAGACGACCGTGACCTCCATGTGCACGTCGATCCCCTTCTGGTGGACCGCGTGGTCCTGCAGGGTCCGGATCAGCTCGAGGCCGGTGCGGTCGCCGACATGGGCGAGCCGCGGATACCGATGGCCTCCAAAGTTGCGCTGCAGGATACGGCCGTCCGGCGTGCGGTCGAACACTGCCCCCCACGCCTCCAGCTCGCGCACGCGATCCGGCGCCTCCTTCGCGTGCAACTCCGCCATCCGCCAGTTGTTCATGTACTGGCCGCCGCGCATGGTGTCGGCAAAGTGCACGCGCCAGTTGTCGCGATCGTCGACATGGCCCATGGCGGCCGCCATCCCGCCCTCGGCCATCACCGTGTGCGCCTTCCCCAACAGCGACTTGCAGACCAGCCCCACCCGTGCCCCGGCATCGGCGGCGGCAATGGCCGCGCGCAACCCCGCACCGCCAGCCCCCACCACGAGCACGTCATGTTCGATGCGCTGATACTCGGCCATGCTACAGGATCCTCAGGTCGGTCCAGATCCCCATCGCGCAGAGCCGGATGTACACGTCGGTGAAGGCCACGGTGATCAACGAGCACCAGGCCCAGTTCATGTGGCCACGGTTGCAGGCACTCGAGCAGTCGTAGGCCAGCTTGCGCACCGGCGACTTCGACAGCTCGTTGAGCAGCCCGCCGACCACGTGCCGCATCGAGTGACACCCGATGGTGTACCCCGACAGCAGGAGGACGTTGAGCAACATCACCAGCGACCCCACGCCAATCCCGAACGACTTGACCCCCGTCACCGGATCCGTCCACCAGAACGCCAGGTACGCGTCGTACCAGAGGAAGATCAGGAAGATGAAGGAGAGCAGCAGCCCGTACCGGTGGAAGTTCTGCATCACCAGCGGGAAGTACCGCTCACCCAGGTAGGACTTGCGTGGCTCTCCAACCGCACAAGACGGCGGGTCGGCCCAGAACGCCTTGTAGTAGGCGCCGCGATAGTAGTAGCAGGTGAACCGGAAGAGGGCCGGCACCGGCAGGATGATCAGCGCTGGCGAGAACGGGAGCCATCCGGGCCACCACGCCGGCTTCGGCCCGAACCAGGCATGCGGCGAGTCCCCCCAGATCTCTGGTGAATAGAAGGGGGACAGGTACGGCCCGTGGGTATAGAACGCGTTCTGGAAGGCCGCCCACGTGGCATAGACCAGGAAACTCGTCAGGATCGTGACCACGATGAGGTTCGGGACCCACCAGGCATCGCGGCGGAGGGTCTCACCAAACCCTCGCTGATCCATCACCGGCAACGAACGCTGCATGCGGAGTCGGTTCGGGACAGGTCGGGGGGGATCCCGACGGCGCGATAAACAACCCCCGGGCCCGGGGGCTGTCAAATTGGGACCACGTGAGCGGGATCACAGCCCCGCCGCACCTCTCCGTCACGCACGGGGTCGAGCCGCTCAAGCACGGCGCGCCGCTCCTCCGAGACTCACCTCCGACCCACCCTGTCCCCGGAGGTTTGCATGCGTCGGTTCCTTGTTCGCTCGGCCCTGATTGTCCTCCCCGTCGCCCTGACGGCGTGCGCGGAGGATGACAGCGTCAGCCCGGCGGATGCGAGACCGGTGTCGCTCTCCATCGCCAGTGCGCCGATCTCGATGCTCGCGGGAGACACCGCCCTCCTGGGGGCCACGGCGCTCGATGCCAGCGGACAGGCCGTGCCAGCGGGGACCGTCACGTGGGCGACCTCCGATTCGACGATCGCCACCTTCGTCGCACCGGGGAAGCTCGTCGCAACGGGTCACGGTGCCGTGCGCATTTCTGCGACTGCGGGCGGACTCACCGCGCGGCATGACCTGTCCGTGGTGCTCGCGACGGCCGACCGCCGGCTCGCGTACGCCTTTGCCCACGAGGAGACGCCGAGCGCGCCGTATTCACCCATGCGCGCCTTCGCCTACAATGGGACCGGGGGAGCGATCCGCATCGCGCGTAGCGCGGTCGGCCACTATCGCGTCACCTTCGAGCGCCTCGCCCGCGTGGATTCCGCCTTTCGCGAGGTCGTGCTGGTCACGGCGTACGGATCGGCCGGCGAACGCTGCCACATCGAGGACTGGGGCAACGCCGCGAACCAGCGCGACCTGGAAGCCGGAGTGGCGTGTTACCTCGGCAACGGCGACCCGGTCGACTCGCGGTTCACCACCCTCGTGGTTGGCTCGCGCGCGCTCCCGGGACGCCACGGCTTTGCGTCCGTCGTTGCAGGGGCGCCAGAAGGGGCCTCCACGGCGGCGCCTAACGCGTTCTCCTCCTCGGGACAGCCGGTGGCCGTGGACCGCTCCGCGGCGGGAAGCTACCTCGTGCACATGAACGCCCCGCGCACCACGCTTCCCGAGAACTATTTCATCAGCACCGTCGGCGGCGCCCCGGACCTCTGCAAGGTCGCCTCGTGGAACCAGGGCGAGTGGGCCTCGGTCGTGTGCTACGCCGCCTCGGGGGCACACACCGATGCGCGCTTCTCCATCTTGATGGTCGAGGAGGGACGCCCGGGCAAGCGCTTCGCCATCGCGTGGGCGAACGACCCGACGGCTGCCATCGACCAGCCGTACGTGCCACCCGCCATGTACCAGCGCTCCACCGCTGGGCTTCCCGCGCGCATCACCCGCCTCGGCGTTGGTGAATACGCGGTCGAGTTCCCAGGGCTGGCCAACGGCGGTGCCACCGCGGAGATCGTCCAGGTCTCACCCTTCGGGTCCGGGCTCACGACCTGCCAGCTCCAGGGGTGGACGGAGGACACGGGTTCGACCCTTCGCGTGCAGGTCCGCTGCTGGAACCGGGCGAGCAATGTGCGCGAGGACGGCCAGTTCACCGTCCTGGTCCTGGAATAGGCCGAACCTGCGGCTTTCCCGAGTGTCCTGACGCCGGAGGCCCCGTTACCCTTGTCCGTGCGCGGCAATGTGGCGGCGCTCTGGCGACAGGGACGGGGACCATGGGGACGACGGGAAAGACCGGGGCACGAGGAATGCAGGGAGAACTGGGCATGTGGGCAGACAACTCCCAGCGTGACCGAATCTTCGAGATGATCGGGTGCCATACGGTGACGTATCACCGGGTGCGCAACGCGCGCGTGGAGCACCAGCGCAGGGCAGCGATCCTCGTGCTGGTCGCGGCGGCCATCGCCTGGATCGCCTTCTCCGCCCGATAACGCTCCAATCGAAGGATTCCGGGGCCCCTCGCCACAGGCGGGGGGCCCTTTGCCTTCCCCCACGGGGATGCGAGGTGGGGAATCGCCCCTCTTCAGTGTTTCCTTCACAGATTCGTGACCGTGGCGTCTACCGCCCGTGACCAGGAACCCTCGCGCCATTCCCGCACATGACCGCCGTCGCTTCACTCGACATGGCCCTCCGTCGGGCCCTGCTCCTGTTGCTCCCGGTCGCCATTGCCTGTCGCGAGGATCCCGCGGGTCCCGGGGGCACGGCCGCCACCCCGGGCGCGGACAATCCCGACTGGACCGCCAGCTCGCACTCGAACGACGTGGCGCCGAGTTACCCGACGGTCTTTGGCGGGGACGTGGTGAACACCCTCGAGATCACCATGAGCGCGGCGCAGTGGAGCGCGATCCGCACCAACATGCGCGCCCTGTGGGGCTTTGACTTCGGGGCTGGCGGTGGCGGCGGCGCCCCTGGCGGCTTTCCGCAGACGGAACCGGCGTACCAGGCGGTCACGGTGCGGTTCAACGGGAAGACCTGGAAGAACGTCGGCTACCGCCTCAAGGGCAACTCGAGCCTCTCGTCGGCGTGGCGGGCCGGCAACTACAAGCTGCCGTTTCGCCTGCAGTTCGACGAATTCGAGGACTCCCTGCCGACGGTCAAGAACCAGCGGTTCTATGGGTTCAAGGAAGTCTCCATGTCGCCGGGCTTCGCCGACCCCTCGCTGATTCGCGAGAAGGTCACGGCCGACCTGCTGCGTGCCGCCGGGATCCCGGCGGCGCGCACCGCCTTCTACCGCGTGTTTGTCGACTTTGGCGCGGGCCGCAAGTACTGCGGCGTCTACACCATGGTCGAGGTCGTCGACGACACGATGATCGAGGACCAGTTCGGGGAGGACAGCGGCAACATCTACAAGCCCGAGAGCAACTTCGTCACGTTCAACCAGGCCCAGTTCGAGAAGAAGAACAACGAGGCCACGCCCAGCTGGGCCGACGTCCAGGCATTCATCACCGCGCTCAACGCACCCACGCGGACGACCGACCCCGCCGGATGGCGAGCCGCGCTGGAAGCCACCTTCCACATGGACCACTTCGTGAAGTGGCTGGCGATCAACAATGCCATGGTGAACTGGGACACCTACGGCGCGATCGCGCACAACTACTACCTGTACCACCACTCGACCCGCAAGCTGACCTGGATCCCGTGGGACCATAACCAGAGCATGAGTGGCAGCCCGGGCATCACCGGCACCATCCAGGGGGGGCAGGGCCCGCGCCTGGGGTTCTCCCTCAGCATGAACGAGGCGGGCAACGCCTGGCCGCTCGCGCGCGCGGTCGCCCAGGATTCCGCCTACTTCGCCCGCTATCGCACCTACATGAAGGCGTTTGTCTCGACGGTGTTCACCGAGGCCAACATGCAGGCCATGTTCGACCGGGCCCATGGCCTGATCGCCCCGTATGTGGTCGGCGCGGAGGGGGAGCAGCCCGGGTACACCTTCACGAGCGCGACACAATTCGCCGCCGCACTGCCGGCCCTCAAGGCCCACGTGGCCGCCCGGCGCACCCTGGTCAACAGCTGGATCCCGTGACGCCACCGGGGCTCGACGTGGCCATGGGCGCCCTGGACGGCGTGCCCCTCACCGCGCTCGGGAATGCCGCGCTGCTGAATCGCGTGGACACCAAGTACATCGTGCCGGCGTCGGTGGTGCCCGCCCTCATTGCGGCCTGCGCCCCGACGTACCG
>JAEUJL010000366.1 GCA_016794835.1 Gemmatimonadota bacterium
CGCTGCACCTCCGTCACCTTGAGTGACTCACCCACCGCGCGCGCGACCTCGGCCATGGCATCACTCTGCCGACGCTCGCGCTCCCCCTCCATGTGGAGCCGCGCGTTGTTGAGCGCGGTGCCGGCCACCACGGCGAGGGTCGTCCCGATGTCGCGCGCTTCCTCGTCGAGGATCCCCGGCTCATCGCTCCACCCCACCAGGGCACCAAACAGCTTCCGGCCGTGCACCATGGGCAGGAGCAGCATCCCCTCGAGTGGGGGATCGCGTTGCCAGGTCGCGTCCAGCAGGACCGCCTCGGGCGGGCTTTCGCGGCGCAGGAGCAACGGCGTCCCGGTGCGCCAGGTCTCGGTGAGGGCATCGCCACCATCACCCGCCGGCAGCTCGAACCCGACCGCGTCGTCGCCGAGGCGCCGCCGGACCGTCACGCGCCGATCGGGCTCATCGATATCGAGCACGAGGACGCCGCGCACCCCAAGGATCCGCTGCGCCCCCCGCGCGACCTCGTCGAGGATGACGTCCTCGTCCGTGGCGCGCGCCAGGGCCATCACCAGCTGCTGCAGCCCCGCGAGGGCAGCGCCACGGCGGTCGCCGGTGCGCACCAGCGCGCGCAACCGGTCGGCGCTTGCCGGTTCGAGGGCTGCCAACGCGGCAAGGGTCGCCTCGTCCAGCCCGCGTGCGGGGGTCATGGATCGCGAGGGCGTCGTCACGGCTCGTGGTCCGTCGCCGGCATGCCCTGACCTTCGCCTACCATCGCCACGAACGGAAGAGGTCAATCGAGAGTTGTGAGCCCCGGTTGGCGGCGAAGCCGTTGGTCTGCTGCGTGCACAACACCGCGGCGAGCGGCGGCTCGCGACTCACGGAAACGCCCAGCCCGCTCCGGATCGCGATCTCCAGCGATCCCCCGACCAGGTCGGCGAGGTTGGTGTTGTTCGAGGCCTGGCTCGCGAAGGTCTGTAGCGGGCAGAGCCCGGTCGTGAGGCTGACGAAGATACGATCGGTCAGCTGTTTCCCGGCGCCCACGGTGGTGCCCGCCAAGCCGGCAATCCCCAGGTCGGCGATAAGGTTGTTGTTGCTCGTCGCCGTCGCGTCGCGACCCGCCAGTGACTGGAACTGCACGTAGTCGAAGTACTGCCCGGAGAAGCGTGCAGAGAACGCCGCGCCCAGGTTGGTGAACAGCAGGTCGCGCACGTAGTAGGCGTCCAACCCGCCGATCTCGGACGTCGGCCGTCCGCTGATCAGGTACGAGATCAGGTCCGACGGGGAGACCTGGAGCGAGTCCGCGCTCTCGAAATCCAGGCGTGGCTGGATGAGCGTGCCCGCGAGCTTCGCGCGAATGCGGATGCTGCGATCGCTGTACAAGGTGCTGCGCTGCCGCACCGTGTAGAGCGTGTTGATGTTCAGCGTGGGGTTGAAGTCGGGGTCCCCAAAGAAGCGGATCTCCCCGCCCTCGACGATGAAGTTGCGCTGCAGCAGGTCCCCAAAGCGCACGTTGAAGGTTCCGCGTTCCGTGCGCAGGGCCCCTTCCACGGCCAGCTGGGGCGTGCCACCCGTCGCGAGCCCGGCAGCGACGACGTTCACGGACCCGCCCAGCTTGATGTTCGCTTCCGCGCTGCGCAGCCAGACGTCCGGCCCCATGGTCACGCTCACCTGCCGCGCCTCGATCCCCTGGAGCAGCCGCGGCAAGCGGGGCAGGATGCGACGATTCGCCTCGAGCGTC
>JAEUJL010000396.1 GCA_016794835.1 Gemmatimonadota bacterium
ATGATCACCGGCAGCATCACCACGAGCGCGCGCTGACGCAGCGAAACCCCGCGGGCGCCACCCCCGCTCATGCGCGTCGTGCGGCCGGCACTGCTCCGGCCATGCTGGTATTCATCGGCATCCCGGAGGGTGCCATCGGTCCGCGCATGGCACAATAGCCCGGGACTGCGCCCATGGGCTGGCCGCATGCTGCCTGGTGGTCAGTTCACCGTGATGTTCCAGGTGAACGAGTTGTTGGCCGGTACCAGGTCTCCCTCCACCCCGGCGATGCGCACGGTGTTGCCGTAGCTGCCGGTCGCGCCGGCGCGCACCTCCAGGAAGAACTCCACCTGGGCGCCGGACGCCAGCGGTCCCACCGTACACGTGAGCACCCCGCTCGTCGATGTGCAGCTGACCGTCGACTGGTTCGCCAGCAGGGTCAGCCCCGCCATGGGCGTGATGGTGAAGGTCGATCCGGTCGAGGTCGCCGGCCCGTTGTTCGTCACGCGGAACCGCGGGGCGAATACCTGGTTGGCGTTGACCACCGTCGGGCTGCTGACCAGGGTGACCGCCAGGTCCGCGGCGAGCGCCCCGTCATTGTCGGTGATGGTCACCGGCAGCATGGACGATGCTGTCCCGTTGTAGGTGGGATCCGCACTGGCGAGGCGGTACCGCACCGTGTCCGCATGGGCGCCCTCGACCACGGTGTCATCCCACGGGCTGACGACGAGGAACTGCGGCCACTCCCAGGTGCTGGACGGAAAGGTGAGTGCCGCGGGCGTCAGGTCGAGTTGGCCGCGACTGGTGGGAGTGACCGTCACGTCGGCCGTGGGCCGACGGCCCAGGCATTGATACACGACGCCGGCGCTGCCACCCTCCGCGAGCGCAAGCGATGCCGTCGACAGGCTGAACACCCGCTGGGGGTCCCCCCCCGTGACCCACCACCCACCGTTCATTCCCGCCAATCGCCACGCGCGGTCGACCGCCAGCCCCAGCCCCGTGGTGCGCTGGAAGGTGCCCGCCTTGCCGCCAAACAACCGGATGATGGGAATCGACTGGCCGCAGACGCCACCAACGAACGGGGCAATGGTGCGGATGTCGAGCGTGCCCCCGGCCACGATGTTCCCACGCACCGTGAGTTCGTCAAAGGTGCCGGCGGTCGTCCCGGCCACATCCAGGAGCACCGTGGCCCCGCTGCCCAGGGTCAGGCTGCCGATGCTCAATGCATTCCGTGGTTGGGCCAGCGTCCCCGGGGAAATCGTCCCGCTGTCCACGCGCACGTCCCCGACGCTCCCGTCCCCGGTGAGCAGCGCCCCGGTCGTGACGCGCAGGCGCCCCGTCTGGGTCCCGGACCCTTCCGCCAGGTAGGTCCCGCGCTCGAGCCGCAGCTCGGCGCCGGGAGAGACCACCACCTGGCCAGCGTTCCGCCACTTCACCAGCGGACGCGTGATCGCATGGATCCCGTCCACCTGGATCCGCCCCTGGCTCGTGTTCACCACGGAATCCACGTCGAGGGTCACGGCGGTGGACGCCAACGTGAGCTGGCCACGGTTGCTGATGTTCCGCGCCGCGAGCACGGGGGCGTACACCGTGACCGCACCCGCGTTGTCCACGACCGACCCGGAGCCGGCCTGCCAGCGGACGGTGTCCGATCCGTGGAGTCGAAGGTCGATCCCGTCGGAGGTCGGCCCGATCAACGCGCGACCAGACGCCACCGCTTCGTAGTCCACACTGCCCTCGAGGTAACCCACGACCAGGTTCACATCCTGGTACGTGAGGGCGGCCGGGGTGCCGGCCGCGCGGACCGGGACATCCCCACCGGCGTAGACCGTCGCCACCGACCCGCCGCGCACGCGCACCGACCCCGACCCGGTCACGTCGGCGTAGAAGTAGTTGTTCGTCCCGTTGAGGTACAGGAGCGAGGAGCCCGTCACCTGCACTTCCCCTGGCCCCCGCAGGTCAAGACGCGAGGAGGTGACCGTCGCGCCATCGAGGTCGAGGATCCCGTTCACGATCAGGGACTCCGGCAACACGGGCACCGCACCCAGGCTGAGCGTGCCGTCCACCTCGACCAGGCCCGACTGCAGGGTCCCCCAGTTCACGCACGAGTGCAGGTCCAGCGTCGCCGCGCTCCGCACCCAGAGGCGTGCGGGACGCACGCTCCCGCTCCCGGCCGAGCACTCGACCCGGACGTCATTCAGCCCGTTGCCGATCACGAGCTCCGGGATGTCCACCGTGGACTGGATCGTCACGACGGTGCCGGACGGCGCCATGATGCAGGCAACGTCCGACGGCCCGGGGGTGCCCCACGGTGACCACGCCGTGATGCTGCTCCAGTTGCCGCTCCCGCCACTCCACACCTTCGTGCACCCGGACTGGACGAAGCGGGCCGGGTCCACCAGGTCCACCCGGTCACGCCCCGGCTCGTCCGGTCGCACCGGCTCGCGACAGGCACACAGGACCGTCGCCACCACACCCATCACATGCCACGCTTGCCATCGCATCGTACGCCACTCCGGTTTGGGTTCCGGAGGGGTAGCGTCAACCGACGGCCAACCTGGACATCGCCCGGCTCAATCGTA
>JAEUJL010000412.1 GCA_016794835.1 Gemmatimonadota bacterium
CAGTTGGGGGATGCCACTGGCGGGGCAGCAGTCGGCCCCGGCGCCAGGGACGGTGGTTCGGTTGACGACGCCCCCGCCGGGCTCGCGGGTCGTCGTGGGCACGCTCCTGCTGGCGCGACCTGACTCCATCGTCGTCCAGCCTCGGGGCCAAACGGATACGCTCCGCGTGGCTGCCCCCCTGGCGCAGCTCGAGGTGCTTCGAGGGACGCAACGGCTGACGGAGCGTGGGGTGCTCTACGGGGCACTTGTTGGAATGGCCGTCGGGGTTGCCTGGGGAAGCACGACCGAAGATGCGCCATCGAGCTGCGAGTTCCTGTGTCCCTCCCGCGGGACGAACATGTTCTGGAGTGGCTTCCTGCTCAGCGCGGTTGGTGCCGTCGGCGGTGCGATCATTGGTGCACGCTTCCAGACGGAGCAATGGGAGCCCGTCTTCCTGACGGCGACGGGCGAACTTGACGGCCCGACGATAACGATGGGCATTCGCTTGCGGCGCTAGTTGGCTCATGCAGTCACGGAGCCGCGCGTCGCGAGCAGGTGCCGAGGAGGAGGGAACCACAGTGGACCCGGTGATCACCGCATACGCGACCCCAAACCCTCGATGGGAGAGCTGGTTCGCCGAGTACCGCTATGGCGCCTTCTACGTGTTCCCTCCAGAGCCAGTCCTCGGCCGCGTGAACGCATTGCGGACACTCCACGATCCCAGGTCGCAGGCCATCTGTGCCGCACATGTGAGCCTCACCGTTCCGTTGCCACGCCCACTGACGGAGTCGGCGGCCCGCGAGATCGCCACCGTGGTGCAGCGCTTCGCCCCGTTTGAGGTGCAGTGGGGGCCGCCGCATCGATACCCGGGCGTCAATGGCGTGGTACTCTCCATCGCGCCCATGAATCACCTGCGGTCACTGGTCCATGCGATCGAGGCTTGTGCGGCCTTCGCCGACGCGCCCGCGCGCCGATATCCCTTCTCGCCGCACATGACGATCGCCGAGTTCATCGATGACGCGCGGACGGAGGCCCTCGTCCAGGAGCTCATCCCGCAGGGGCTGCAAGGGACGTGGTGGTGCGACAGCGTCTGTTATGCGGTACCGGATGCCGACTTTCGCTTCAGTATCCGCCGGACCTGGCGCTGCGAGGGTTTGGCGTGAGATCGACGCCTATGCGCATGCGGGCTGCCGTCGCCGGGATGGCGCTTGCCCTCGGCGCGCTCTCGTGCAGGCGCGCCCCACAGTCCGCGACCGCTCCAGGCGGGATGGCGGACTGGCACTCGCATCTGAGCCTCGAGGGGCCGGAGGTGCTCGACTCCCTGTATCGCAACGGGGTCACCGTCGTTCGCGATTGTGGGGGCGACCTCGAGCGCCTGCTGCTCTTGCGTCAACGGATCCGGAATGGCGAGCTCGCCGGGCCCAGGCTGCTCATCGCGGGCCCCCTGCTCGACGGACCGAAAGACGGCGCGCCGTTTCGGCTCACCGTGACCGATGCGGCGACCGCCCTGGCGGCCGTTGACTCGCTGGCGTCGCGTGGCGTGGACTTCCTGAAGGTCCACAACGCCGTCCCGCCGGATGCATTCTTCAGCTTGCTCCGCCGAGCCCGTGCGCGCCGGCTTCCCGTGGCCGTGCACCTGCCCCGCGGCATTGCGGCGTGGACGGCGGTGGATTCCGGGGCCGGCAGTATCGAACATGCGGCGGAAAGCCTCGTCGCAAGCCCGATTTATGCCGGTGTCGCCCGGACGCCCGCCGAGGCCCTTGCCTGGTGGCGGTCGCCGGCCGGCGATTCGGTCGTCGCGCGCTGGGCCGCGCGCGGGGTGGTGGTCGTTCCCACGCTCGCGCGGTACGAGGCCACCATCGCGACGGCACCAGATGCCGTGCGTGCGCAGCGTGCCGCGCTGATGCCAGAGCTGCTGGCCCTGGTTGGCCGATTGAGCCGTGCCGGGGTGCGGATCGCGGCTGGCACCGATGTCGCCGGCGTCGAGGGGGCACCGCCCACCTGGCGCGCGATTCGTCGCGAGGTGGAGCTGCTTGCGGATGCGGGGCTCGACGCGGCGGCCCTGCGCTGGGCCACGAGCCCGGCCGCGCTCCACGAGTGGATCGGCCCCAGGCCCTCACCCTGATGGGCGACGTGCAGGCGAGTCGTTAGGTATCCCGAGGAGGCTCACGCGGCATGGACATGATGGCTATCCCGTTCGGCACGACCGACTGGTCGCTGGTGGAGCCCACCGAGCATGCGGGCGCGTGCGGCCGAGCGTACTGGCGCACCCGGCTCTTTGGCGGGATTCGCGTGCGCATGGTCGAATACACGCCCGGCTATGTCGCCGACCACTGGTGCACCAAGGGGCACATCCTGCTGTGCCTGGAAGGCGAACTGCACACGGAGCTCGCGGATGGCCGCCGGTTCACCTTGCGCCCCGGCATGAGCTACCAGGTCGCGGACAACGCCGAGGCGCACCGCTCACACACGCCGGTGGGCGCCAGGCTCTTCATCGTTGACTGACGATGGCGACCGGTGGGCTGGCGTCGGCCCGCCAGGGCATCGTGAGGCTCCGGTCGTTGTCGGCGGATGGCACTGGCGGCATGCCGGTGGCGCGAGCACGCGCCTCGTTAGGCGCGGGAGTGCCCGGTGTGCACGCCGGCCACTCCCGTGGAGGACGCCGAATGGTCCGTCAGGGCATCTGTACCCCCCGGGCGCACGTCCTGTCCCATCCGCTGGCGCGTCCAGGGGGCGCCGGTACAGCTTTCCGGGGTAAGGGTTCCTGAGTGCGCGACGGCCGGTCGTATGGGTCGTGCCGCGAGAGGCGAGCTGCTCAACCTGGAGGCACGATGAAACGCGGGGTCTTCGTGGTGACGCTGCTGCTGTGCGCGACCCTCGGATGCACGGCGGAATCCGCCGGACCGACGGACGGCGTGTTCAACGCGTCCTCACCGGCGGCGTTCGCCGGGACGTGGCGCTCCGTCACGCCGTCGCTCGAGTTCATCGGCCTCTCGGTCGCGTCGAAGTCAAGCGAGATGGGGGCGCTGGGCGCGCGGCTCACCTTCTCGGGGGTGGCGTGGGAAGGTTCCGGGCGGATCGAGGGCGATTCGCTGGTCGCTGGACTGGCCATCGTCGGT
>JAEUJL010000833.1 GCA_016794835.1 Gemmatimonadota bacterium
CTCAACCTCGACGACCTGCGGACGCGGTTTCGCGTGCCGATGCGCATCGACAACGATGCCAACCTCGGTGCGTTGGCCGAGCATTGGTGGGGGAGTGCAAAGAACCTCGCCAACTTCGCCTACGTGAAGGTGGCCACCGGCATCGGCTCCGGACACTTCGTGAATGGTGCGATCTATCGGGGGGCGACGGGTGTTGCCGGCGAGTTGGGCCACGTGGCCATCGACGCACGCGGCGCCTTGTGCAACTGCGGGAATCGCGGCTGCCTCCAGACCTACATCGGGACGCGTGCCCTGCTCGATCGCGCGCTCTCGTTGCGTTCCCAGTATCCGGGGAGCCGGCTGGCCGGTGTCGACGCACTGACGATCCTCGAACTCGAGGAAGCGGCACTGGCGGACGACCCACTCGCCCTCGCCGTGGTCAGCGAAGTCGCGGAATACCTCGGCATCGCGATCGCTGGCATGGTCAACCTGATGAACCCGTCCGCGGTGATCATCGGCGGCGGGATCGCCCGACTCGGCGAGAAGTTGCTCGCGCCGCTGCGGGCGACGGTCCTTCGTCGAACGTTCGTCGGCGCCTCGGCCGCGTCCGAGATCCGCACGAGCGACCTCGGTCCGCGCGATGTGGCGATCGGCGCTGCCACCCTCCTGCTCGACGCGGCGCTCCAGGATCCCTCGTTGTTCCCCACGGGCGCCAAGACGTAGTCCTCCCCTCACGCACCCTCTCCATGTCCCGTCCTGCGCAGCTCGCGGCCCTCCTTCTTGCCCTGGGGGCGTGCTCCGGGTCCACCGAGCCGAGTGACTTCACGGTGGTGTGGGAGGATGACTTCACGGGAGCCGCCGGGGCGCTGCCCTCGAGCAGCAACTGGGGGTTTGACGTCGGCACCGACTGGGGCAACGCGCAGTTGGAATACGACACCAACCGCCCCGTGAACGCGCAGCTCGATGGCGCCGGGAACCTGCGCATCATCGCGCGACAGGAGAGCTGGCTCGGGCGCGCCTACACATCGGCACGCATCACCACCGCAGGGAAGCGTGAGTTCAAGTATGGGCGCTTCGAGGCGCGGCTGAAGTTGCCGACGGGCCAGGGGCTCTGGCCCGCGTTCTGGCTGCTCGGCGCGAACGTGGCCAGCGTCGGATGGCCCCAGGCCGGCGAGATCGACATCATGGAGGCCAGGGGGCAGGAGCCGACGGTGGTCATCGGGAGCCTGCATGGCCCGGGCTACTCCGGGGGAAGTGCGCTCAGCCGTCGCTACACGATCACGTCCGGTCGGCTGGACACGGAGTTCCACACGTATCGCGTGGACTGGAGCGCCGAGCGCGTCCGCTGGTACATCGATGACCGGTTGTACCATGAGGTCAACAAGGGTGACCAGCCCGGGAACTGGGTCTACGACCATCCGTTCTACATCATCCTGAATGTGGCGGTTGGGGGGAACTTCGTCGGTGCGCCGAATGGCAGCACGACCTTTCCGCAGGAGATGGTGGTGGATTGGGTGCGGGTGTCGCAGGGGGCCAAGTGAGTCTTCGGGACGAGCTCCGGGCCCTCGGCCGGCTCGCGATCGCGGCCTGGCACACGCGCCTGGGAACACGGCAGACCGCGGAACATCTCTCGGCGTTCGTCACGGCCGAGGAGGACCGGATCTCCTTCTCCCGGAAGGTGGCGTACGGTTGCGGCGCGTTTGTCAACAACCTGCTGGCGGCCGCTGTCGGCGGCATGCTCATCATCCTGAACCTCGGGTTCGGGGTGAATCCCGCGCTCGTCGGCCTGGCGAGCGCGATCCCACGTGTCACGGATGCCCTCACGGATCCGCTGATGGGCTTCATTTCGGACAACACCCGCTCCCGATGGGGCCGTCGGCGGCCCTACATCTTCATCGGTGCCATCCTCTCCGGGATTACCTATGCCGCGCTGTGGCTCCTGCCGGTCGGGCGCAGCGAGATGTTCTACTTCTGGTACTTCACGGTGGGTTCGACGGTGTTCTACGTGGGGTACACCATCTTTGCGACGCCGTGGGTGGCCCTGGGGTATGAACTGACCCCCGACTATCACGAACGCACGCGCCTGATGGGGGTGCAGAACTTCATCGGGCAGCTCGCTTACCTGGTCTCGCCGTGGTTCCTGTGGATCATGACGAACACGGCCTGGTTCGAGACCTCGGCGGAGGGTGCACGGAGCCTTGCGATGGCGATCGGTGCCGTCGCCATCGTCGTGGGGGTGATTCCCGCGATCATGCTCCGCGAGCGCTTCGTGCATGCACCGGTTGCCACCGCGCAGCCGGGCGCGCCCGTGGAGTCCGGCATGTCCGCGTTGCGCCGCAACATGGCGAGCTTCTTTGCCGGGTTTGCCGCGACGATTCGCACGAAGCCGTTCCTCAAGCTCTGCGGGGCGACGTTCCTGGTGTTCAACGGCTTCATCATGATCTCGTCGTTCCAGTCGTACGTGATCATCTACTACGTGTTTGGTGGCGACCAGGAAATGGGGGCGCGGTACGCGGGGTACAACGGGACCCTTGGGGCGGTCTCCACCTTCGGCGTGATCTTCCTTGTCACGTGGCTGGCGACGCAGATCGGCAAGCGGAAGGCGTTCTTCTTCTCGACCGGTGTCTCCATCCTCGGGTATGGCCTCAAGTGGTTCTGCTATGACGTGCAGCGCCCGTGGCTCGTGCTGCTGCCTGCGCCGCTCATCGCGTTCGGCCTCGGGGG
>JAEUJL010000470.1 GCA_016794835.1 Gemmatimonadota bacterium
GCGTTCTTCAAGTACTTCAACTTTGCCCTGGACTCGACGCGGGCCGTGGCCTCGTGGTTCGGGACCGAGGTGGCGCTGCCCCACCTGGACATCATCCTGCCGGTCGGGATCTCGTTCTACACGTTCCACACGATCACCTACATCGTGGATGCGTATCGGGGGGTGATCACCCCCACGCGCAACTTCTTCGAGTTCTCGACCTACGTCTCGCTGTTCTCGCAGCTGGTGGCCGGTCCCATCGTGCGCTTCCGACAGGTGGAGGAAGACCTCGACCACCTGGACAGCGCGTCACGCACCCGGTGGATCGTCCCCGGCGTGCAGTTCTTCGTGATCGGGCTGGTGGAGAAGGTGGTGCTGGCCGACTCCATTGCGGCGTTCGTGGACCCGGCGCTGCACCAATGGTCGTCGCTGTCCACGGCGGGCGCCTGGATGGCGATGCTCGGCTACACATTCCAGCTGTACTTCGACTTCTGCGGTTACAGCTCGATGGCCGTGGGCCTGGGCTACCTGTTCGGGATTCGCATCCCGCAGAACTTCAACTCGCCGTACAAGGCGCTGGACCCGTCCGAGTTCTGGCAGCGCTGGCACATCTCGCTCTCGAGCGTCCTGCGCGACTACCTGTACATCCCGTTAGGCGGCAACCGCAACGGCACCGCGGCGACGTACCGCAACCTCATGATCACCATGCTGCTCGGCGGGCTGTGGCACGGGGCGTCGTGGGTGTTCGTCATCTGGGGCGCGTACCACGGGGCCCTGCTCTGCCTGCATCGCGCGTTCGGGCGGCCATGGGACGCCCTCCCGCGCGTCGTCCGGCAACTCGGGATGTTCCTCGCCGCGGTCGTCGGCTGGGTCTGGTTCCGGGCCACGAGCTTCGAGATGGCGACCGGACTGCTCGGCCGGATGTTCTCGCCGGTGAGCGGCAGCCTCGTGCCGCACGCCGGGCTCGCGGCGGTGGCCCTGGGCGCCGCCGCCTGGTGGTCAATGGTCGGGCCGAACGCCTTTGACATCGAGGTGCGGGACACGGCACGACGACGCGTGGCGATCACCCTCGCCTTCGCCGCGAGCCTCGCGATCATCCTGGGCACGCGGTCATCGCCCTTCCTCTACTTCCAGTTCTGAGCGCGACGATGACCACCGACGCGCGCGCCGTCCGGGTCCTGCTGGTGGGACCGTCCCTCGCCATCGTGGGCGGGCAGAGCGTGCAGCTCAAGCGGCTGCTCGACAAGCTGGAGACCCTCCCGGGAATCGTCCCGGGGTTCCTCGCCGTCAACCCGGCCCTGCCGGGACCGCTGGGCGCGCTGCAGCGCGTGAAGTTCGTCCGGACGATCGTCACCTCGATCGCCTACCTGTTCTCGCTGCTCCGCACGGTGCCGCGGTACGACGTGATCCACGCGTTCTCGGCCTCGTATTGGTCGTTCATCCTGGCCCCACTGCCCGCGATGCTCATCGGCCGGTTGTTCGGCAAGCGCGTCGTCCTGAACTACCACAGCGGCGAGGCCGAGGATCACCTGGCGCGGTGGCGCCGGACCGCGCTCCCCGCCATGCGGCTGGCGCACCGCATCGTGGTGCCATCGGGCTACCTGGTGGAGGTCTTTGGGCGGTTCGGCCTGCCGGCGCTGGCGATCCACAACTTTGTCGATGTGGACCGGTTCCCGTTTCGCGAGCGGCCGGCGCCACGCCCGATCTTCCTGTCGAACCGGAACCTGCAGGGCCTGTACAATGTCGGGTGTATCATTCGGGCGTTCGCGGTGGTGCGACGGGTGCTGGGGGAGGCCCGACTGCTCGTGGCCGGCTTTGGCCCCGAGCGCGCGCGACTGGAGGCGCTTGCCAGTGAACTGGGTGTGGCCGATGCCGTGACGTTCCGGGGCAAGGTCACGCCGGAGGAGATGGCGCAGCTGTACGATGAGGCCGACGTCTACCTGAACAGCCCGGACATCGACAACATGCCCCTCTCCCTGATCGAGGCGTCGGCCGCCGGGCTCCCGGTGGTGACCACTGATGCCGGGGGCATTCCATGGATGGTGACGCCGGA
>JAEUJL010000475.1 GCA_016794835.1 Gemmatimonadota bacterium
GTTGTGGCGCGCCAGGAAGAGGTTGGCCGTGTTGGCACACACGACGAGCAGCACGACGGCAGCCACCCCCAGCAGCCAGGTGGCAACCCGCGCCTGCGCGGACGCGCCGGATTGCCCCGTGCCGGGCCCGGTGATTCCCGCACCGCGGGCGGGGACAATGGAGCCGAAGACCACGGTCGCCAGCGAATCTTCCTTCTTCGCGGCCGCATTGGCCCGCTGGTGCACCAGCGTCGCACGTTCGTTCGCCACCGTGCGCGTCACCCCCGGGGCGAGCTGACCAACGACGCGCAGCCAGTACATGTTGCGGGTATCCGCCCACCACCCGCCGAGGTACTCCGTGGCGACCTGGCGGAGCGGGAGCCAGGCGTCCACGCGCCGTCCTTGCGGCCCGTGGAATCCGCGGGGGGCCACCCCAAGTACCGTGTAGGTACGGGAATCGATGCGCATCGTGCGACCCACGATGCCCGGGTCGCTGCCATACCGCCCGGTCCATAAGCCGTGCGAGATCACGACGACATTGTCCGGACTCGCCGGATCGTCGTGCGCCACGTCGAAGAACCTTCCGATGGCCGGTTGCGTCCCTAGCACCGCGAAGAACTCCCCGGTCGCAAGACCGAGCGACAGGGGCGAGGCGTTGAGTCCGCGATCCAGGGAGCCCTCGGTCAGCCAGAAGGCCGCTGCCTTTGCCAGCACCCCGCTGCTGTCCCGCAGCGTCGCAAAATCCGGATAGGAGGTGCTCGTCTGCGTGAAGGTCTCGCCATACCGGGGCTTGGCGAAGTACACGAGGGTCATGTCGTCACCGCCACGAACGGCGGCGGGAGGCTGGAGCAGGAGCCGGTCCACCACCCCGAACATTGTGGCGTTGGCCGCGAGCCCGACGGCCATCGTGGCGATGACCCCAAGCGAGAAGAGCGGCTCGCGCGCGAGGGCACGCACCGCCTGGCGCAGGTCGGTGAAGAAGGTCCCCATTCGCTCGTGCCACCGCTGGCGGTACACCCCCGCCCGGTCCTCCGCTTCCAGCGTGACGCGCACGCGCTCCCGGTCGCCGAACCGACGCTCGGCTTCGGCCCGCGCCGCCTCCGGGGAAAACCCGCGCGCGATGAGGTCGGCCACCGCCGCGTCCATGTGAAAGCGGATCTCGTCCTCGACGTCCTGTCGCACCGACGCATCGGTGGTGGCATGGCGCACCACGCGCCGCATCCCGGGGAGTCTTTCCATTGGCGACCTCAGGCGGGCTGGAGGATCTTGCCGACCGCAACCACGTAGCGCTCCCACTGCGACGCCTGGGCCTGCAGGGCGCGACGTCCCGCGGTGGTGATGGCGTACTGCTTCACGCGACGCCCCCCATCCGTCACCCCCCACTCGCTCGCGATCCATCCCTTGCGCTCCATGCGATGGAGCGAGGTGTACAGCGCGCCATCCTCGATCGCGAGCGCGTCGTTGGTGGTATCGCGAATCCAGCGGGCCACGCCATAGCCGTGGTTCGGCCCCCAGGTGAGGGTCTTGAGGACCAGGACATCGAGCGTGCCCTGGAGGAGCTGCATGGGATCGTCGGCC
>JAEUJL010000566.1 GCA_016794835.1 Gemmatimonadota bacterium
GCGGGGGCGTCATTGACCCCGTCCCCGGTCATCGCGACGCAGGCGCCACGTCGCTGCAGCGCCTGCACGATGCGCAGCTTGTGTTCCGGTGCCACGCGCGCATACACCGCGACCTGGTCGACCTCCCGCTCGAGCGCGGCATCGTCCCAGCGGGCGAGGTCGGTCCCGGTCGCGATCGCATGGCCGTTCGTCGCCTGGATCCCGACCATGCGGGCGACGGCATCCGCGGTTCCCGGATGATCGCCCGTGATCATGACCACGCGGATGCCGGCCGCATGGCACTCCGCCACTGCCGCCTGCGCCTCGGGCCGTGGGGCGTCGAGCAACCCCACCATGCCCAGCAGGACGAAGCCCGCCTCATGGTGCTCGGCGAGCGCGTCCTCGCCATGGGGATCATCCCGGTGGGCAAACGCCATCACGCGCAGCCCTTCGCGGGCCATCGCCGCAGCCGCCGCCTCGGCGGCCTCGCGTTCCAGCGCGACGGGACCGTCCGGGCTCCACGCATGGGAACAGCGGGACAGGACACGTTCCGGCGAGCCCTTCATCACCAGGAAGTGCCCCGTGTCGTCGTGCACATGCCGGGTCGTCATGCGGCCGCGCTCGGATGAGAACGGCAGCTCGTCCACACGCGGATAGCGTTCGGCGTGTGCGGCCGTTTCCGGGAGCGAGGCCGTGACATGGTGGAGCAGGGCGGCTTCGGTCGCCTCGCCCGTCACCTGTCCATCGTCGCCGCGCACGGCGTCGGTGTTCAGGGCGAGGGCGCGCGCGAGGGGATCATGGGGATCGGTGAGCCCGATGACGTCCCACCCTGGCGGGCGGCGCAGCTGGGTCACGGTCATCCGGTTCGACGTCAGCGTGCCGGTCTTGTCGGAGCAGATCACCGTGACCGAGCCGAGCGTCTCGACGGCGTGCAGGCGCCTGACGAGTGCCCGGTGCCGCGCCATGCGTCGCGCCCCGAGCGCCAACGCCACGGTGACGACCGCGGGCAGCGCCTCGGGCATGGCGGCGACCGCGAGGCTGACCGCCGTGAGGAACATGAGGACGGGTGGTTCGCCGCGCAGCAGCCCGATGCCAAAGACGACGCCGCAGATCATGAGGACGATCCCCGCCAGCTGTGCCGCAAACCGCTTGAGTCGCTGCTGCAGGGGGGTGAGCGTCGGCTCCGCGGCGCCGAGCAAGGTGGCGATGCGGCCCAGTTCGGTTCTCAGCCCGGTGGCGACGACGACCCCGGCACCGCGCCCGTAGGTGGCGATCGTCCCCTTCCACGCCATGTTGCGCCGATCGCCGAGCGCGCTGGTCTCGACGGGCAGCGGGGCGGTCGTCTTTTCAACCGCGGTGGATTCGCCGCTGAGCGCTGCCTCGTCGACGCGCAGGTTGTGCGCGCCGACCAGGCGCAGGTCGGCCGGGATGATGTCGCCGGCTTCCACCATCGCCAGGTCGCCGGGCACCAGATCGGCGGCGGGAATGAGCCGCGACGCGCCTTCCCGAACCACCCGTGCGGCAGGCGCGGCGAGGGCGCGCAGCGAGGCCACCGCCTGCCCGGCCCGGTAGTCCTGGACCACCCCCAGCCCCGCATTCAGCAGGATGATCGCCACGATCGCGAAGGAATCCTGGGGCTCGCCCACGACGCCGGCGAGGATCGCGGCGACCAGGAGGACCACGACCATCAGGTCCGAGAACTGGTCGAGGATCATGCGCGTGAGCGACCGGCGCGTCGCCTCCGGGAGGAGGTTGGGGCCGGCGGCCTGGCGGCGCCGCGTCACCTCGACCTGCGACAACCCCCGGGTGTCGTGCGCGCCAAGCGACGCGACGACCTCCCCGGCCGACATGGCATGCCAGGTCGGGCCAGGTGCCGAGGTGGGGGGGAGGAATGAGGTCATGGCATTGCCCTCGAGGGAGGATCCCCGATGCCGGGGTGAAATGCAGTCGGGTCAACGGGGGATAGGCGTCGGGGGCTGCCCGACCCGTCGTCGGCCGCCGATCTTGTGGGGTCTCCACCAGCCCCGAATTCCGTGATTACCCCGGCCACGCGCGGTGTCTTCGTCATCGCCGCCACTCCCTTCGACGAGGGCGGCGGGCTCGACCTTGCCAGTGTGCCCACCCTGGTCGACTACTACCTCGGTCACGGGGTGCACGGCATCACGTTGTTGGGGATGATGGGTGAAGCCAACAAGCTGACGCCGGAGGAATCGCTCCGCCTCGTTGGGGCGATGCTGCAGGCGATTGGCGGGCGCGTCCCGGTGGTGGTGGGGGTCAGCCACACCTCGCTGGTCGCCATGCGCGAGCTGGCGCACGCGTCGATGATGGCCGGGGCGGCGGGGGTGATGATCGCGCCGCCGACCGGGCTCCGGACGGACGACCAGCAGTTCAGCTGGTTCGGCGACTGCTGCGCCGCCCTGGGACCGGACGTGCCGGTGGTGTACCAGGACTACCCGCCGACCACGGGGGTCTTCCTGTCGGCGTCACTCTACCTGCGCATTGCATCCGCCGGCCCGCAGGTGGCGATGCTCAAGATGGAGGACCACCCCGGGCTCGACAAGATCACGCGCATTCGCGCGGCCGAGGGACGCGGGGACGTGCGCCGGACCGCGATCGTGGTGGGGAACGGCGGGCTGCTCCTCCCGCAGGGGCTCGCGCGCGGGGCGGATGGGGTGATGACGGGGTTCGGCTATCCCGAGATGCTGGTGCAGGTCTACAACCGCCATGCCGCTGGTGATGCCGATGGCGCGGAGGACGTGTACGACACCTACCTGCCGCTCGTGACCTACGAGCAGCAGCCCGGGTACGGCCTGGCGGTCCGGAAGGAGATCCTGCGGCGGCGTGGCGCCATCCGGACGGCGACGGTGCGGGCCCCCGGCCCCAAGCTCACCGCCGCGGACGTCGCCGAGCTGGATCGGGTGCTGGCGCGCCTGGCCGTGCGCCTGTCGGGAGGGACCGATGGCTGACTTCGACCTGGTCATCCGCGGGGGCACGGTCGTCCATCCCGAGGCGACCCATCACGACACGGACGTCGGCATCCGCGACGGCAAGGTCGTGGCGTTAGGCAGGCACCTGGGCCCGGGACGCGACGAGGTGGATGCGCGCGACCGCCTGGTGATGCCGGGGGCGGTCGACGCCCACTGCCACCTCGCGCAGGTGTCGTCGACGGGCCTCCTCACCGCCGACGACTTCCTCAGCGGGAGCCGGTCGGCGGCACTCGGCGGGACGACCACCATCGTCCCGTTTGCGGCGCAACATCGCGGCCAATCGCTGCGCGCGGTGGTGGCGGCCTATCACGAGGACGCGCGACGCTCCCTCGTGGACTATGCGTTCCACATGATCGTGTCGGACCCCTCGGCCGCCGTGCTGGGTGATGAACTGCCGGCCCTGGTGGCGGAGGGGCATGTGTCGTTCAAGGTGTTCCTCACCTACGAGGCGCTGCGCCTCGACGACCGGCAGGTGCTGCAGGTCCTCGACGTCGCCCGGCGCGCCGGCGCCCTGACCATGTTCCACGCGGAGCATCACGAGGCCATCGCGTACCTCACCCAGCGATTGCTCGCCGAGGGAAAGGTGGCGCCCAAGTGGCACCCGTATGCGCGTCCCGAATCGGTGGAACGGGAGGCGACCGCGCGCGCGATCATGCTCGCCGAGGTGGTTGGCGCGCGCATCATGATCGTCCACGTGTCCGGGCGCGAGGCGCTGGACGAGGTGCGGCGCGCCAAGGCGCGCGGCACGCAGGTCTTTGCCGAGACGTGCCCCCAGTACCTCTCCTTCACGCGGGAGGACCTGGACCAGCCGGGGTTCGAGGGCGCGAAGCTGATGTTCTCCCCGCCGGCCCGCGACGTGGATAGCCAGGAGGCGCTGTGGGGCGGGCTGCGCGATGGTACGATCGACATCTTCTCGTCGGACCATGCTCCTTATCGATACGATGACGTGAAGGGCAAGAAGGCACACGGGGAAGACGCCCCCTTCACGAAGATCCCCAACGGAGTCCCCGCGATTGGCGTGCGCCCGGCGGTCCTGTTCAGCGAGGGGGTGCACGGTGGACGGATCACGATGGAGCGGTTCGTGCAGCTGACCGCAAGCGAGCCGGCACGCATCTACGGGCTCGACGCGCGCAAGGGCCGGCTGGCGCCGGGAATGGACGCCGACGTGGCGATCTGGGATCCCGCGCGGGAGGTGACGATCCGGTCCTCGATGCTCGGCGACAACATGGACTACTC
>JAEUJL010000582.1 GCA_016794835.1 Gemmatimonadota bacterium
GTGCTCTGGCAGGATGGCCGGCTGCCCTCGATGGTGACGCAGGGGGTCACCAGCCAGATCCTCGGTGAGGCCACCACGCCGGCCCCGTCGAATGCGGCGTTCGAGGCGATGGAAGGGATCGCGCAGATGCCGCCGCGCCGCGCCGAGCTGCAGCGGTCCTTCAGGGGGCCGCGGGGATTCGACACCTGGCTGCGCGCCATCGAGGCCAACGGCAACTCCATCAATGTGGGCTCGTACCTCGGGGCGACCACGGTGCGCGCCTATGCCATGGCGCAGGCCCCCGGGGTGCCCGATGCCGCCCGGCTCGACACGATGCGGGCCGTGGTGCGCAACGCGATGCTCGACGGCGCGTTCGGGATCTCGTCCGCCCTGATCTACCCGCCGGGCGCCTATGCCTCGACCAGCGAGTTGATCGAGATGGCCAGGGCCATGGCCCCGTATCATGGCAACTACATCACCCACATGCGCTCCGAGGACGATTCCCTCTTCGAGGCGATGGACGAGGCGTTCCGCATCGCCCGCGAAGGCGGGGTGGCGCTCAACATCTACCACCTCAAGGCCTCCAACAAGCGCAACTGGCACAAGGCCCCGGGGATGATGGCGAAGATCGATTCGGCGCGCGCGACCGGGATGGACGTGGCCGGCACGATGTATCCCTATCCGTTCAGCGGGAACAACCTCGGCGAGTGCCTCCCCGACTGGACCTCGGAAAACGGCAAGCTCTGGGACAACCTGCGGGATGCATCCCTTCGGGCCCGCATCATCCGCGACATGACGGACATGAACGGCGCCCCGCTCTGCCAGCTGGAGGGGCCCTCCGCCTACATGGTGGCCAACTTCGGAAAGCCGCAGCACGCGAAGTACGAGGGGAAGTTCCTCAACGAGATCGCGTCCGACATGGGCAAGCCCTGGGCGGAGGCGATCATCGAGCTCATGCTCGCCGAGGGGCGCGACCTGTCGAAGATCAACTTCACCATGTCCGAGGAGAACGTGCGGATGCAGTTGCGGTATCCGTTCGTGGTGATCGGGACCGATGCGGGTGGCTTTGACCCGGACAGCGCCCGCGGGGTGGTGCACCCGCGCGCCTACGGGACCTATCCGCGCATCCTCGGCCGCTACGTCCGGGAACAGCGCCTGCTCACCCTCGAGGACGCGATACGCCGCATGTCGGGGGCGGTCGCGGCCCGGCTGAACCTCCGGGACCGGGGGCTCCTTCGCGAGGGGATGAAGGCCGATGTGGTCCTCCTGGACGAGACGACGGTCATCGATGTCGCCACCCCGGAGAAGCCGCACCAACTCAGTCGCGGGGTCGAGCAGGTGTGGGTCAACGGCATCCGGGTGCTGCGCGACGGTCGCCACACCAACGCGAAGCCCGGGAAGGCGCTGCGCGGCCCGGGGTGGACGGGCTGAGCGGGGGGTTCCGGGCGCTGGGTCACCCGGTGCCCGGCCGCCGACCGCGTCGGCAATACGCGCCGCGTGAGCCGTGGCCCGGAGTTTGAACGCGTTACTTCGCAGGGGCGCAGACGCATCCCCGATCGACCCTCGTTACCTTCCGGCAGCCCCAGCCGTTCCCCTCCCCGAATGACGGACGCCAAGACCTGCCCGCAATGCGGCAAGATCTACGGCGCCGACGACCGGTTCTGCACGGTTGACGGCGCGGCGCTCGTCGCGTCGGCCGGGGCCTCGATCATCGGCACGGTCATCGCGGACCGCTTCCTCGTGCAGGCCAAGCTCGGTGAGGGCGGGATGGGCGAGGTGTACCTCGCCGAGCATGTGCGCATGAAGCGCAAGGTCGCGCTCAAGCTCATGCGTCCCTGGATGCTGGGGGACCCGGTGGCGGTCGGCCGGTTCCATCGCGAGGCCGAGAATGCGTCGCAGATCTCGCACCCCAACGTCGCGGCCGTCTACGACTTCGGGGAAACCGCGGAGCGCGTGGTCTACCTCGCCATGGAGTACGTGGACGGCGAGCCGTTGTCGCGCATCCTGCAGCGTGAGGCGCGCCTGAACATCGTGCGCACGGCGGAGATCGTGCGCCAGGTGGCGGAGGCACTGGTGGCGGCCCACGGCATGGGGATCCTGCACCGCGACCTCAAGCCGGACAATGTCATGGTCGCCCGTTCCAAGCATGGCACCGACGTCGTGAAGCTCGTGGACTTCGGCATCGCGCGCGCGATGAACCGACAGACGCAGCAGTTCACGTCCACCGGGCTCGTCGTGGGCACCCCGGACTACATGAGCCCGGAGCAGCTCTCCGGCGACGAGATGGACGGGCGCAGCGACCTGTACGCGCTGGCGCTGATGGCGTACAAGATGCTCACCGGTGGCGGGGCCTATTCGGACAGTTCCAGCGGCGAGTCGCTCGTGTCGCGCCTCACCGGAAAGCCCAAGCGCCTCGCGGCGCAGCTCTCCGGGGTGCCCTGGCCGGACAGCCTGCAAGCCGCCTTTGATCGTGCGCTCGCCCCCGACCCGGCCCAGCGACACGCCGACCCGATGGAGTTCGTGGCCGAGCTGGACGCCGCGGTCATGCAGATGCCGCTGGGTGAGGAGGAGCAGTCGTACATGGTGGCACTGTCGCAGCGGCATCCAACGCCGGTCCGCGGTGGCCTCGCGCTCGAGGGGGCGACCCCACCGTCCGGGTTGAGTGCCGTCCAGGCGAAGACCCCCACCGCCGCCAGGGTGGCCGTGCCGACCCCGACCGCCGCCACGGCCGTGATGGCCCCCATCGTCGCGGATCCGCCGGCCTCACCGCCGCCGGCCCCACCTGCCGCGCGTGGGCCCGTCGCGCCATCCCGCCGGTCGCCCCTTCTGCCGATCGTTGGAGGGGCCGGCATCCTCGCCGTGGCCGGCTGGCTCTGGTTCCAGCGCGATCGTCCCCCGGCGCCGGCCGCGCCCCCAGCCGTCGCCTCTACGGCGGCTCCGGCGCCGCCGGTGGATTCGGTGGCCGTCGCCCCGGCCGCACCCGTGGCGTCGCCTGCCGTGACGATGGACAGTGTCGTCGGCGCGGCGCGGCGCGCGACCGTGGCCGCCTGGCAGTCCGCCGGAAGTCGTCGCGGGGCCGCGGTCCTGCTGGATCGCGATGGCCTCGCCGTCACCGCAGCTTCCCTCGTGGGCACCGACAGCACCGTCGACGTCTTCCACGACGCGAACACGCGCATTCGCGTGCCCGTGTTGTCGGTGGACCGGTCCACGGGAGTTGCCACCCTGCAGCTCAATGCCAAGCGATGCGCCCGGTGTGCGCCGCTCTCCGTCGCGGCGACCTCGCCCGCGGTCGGTGATTCCGTGATCCTCCTCCCGGCGAGTGGCCGTGAGGACGGCGAGCGCGTGGTCACCACCGTGGCCAGCGTCACGCCGGCCCTCACCCTGGCGATCCTGCCGCGGTCCGCGAGCGGGAGCGTCGTGGTGGCGCTCCGTTCGCAGCAGGTGGTGGGGCTCGTCGACGGCACCCGCATCGTCGCGCAGGGGGTCCTCGGCGAGGCGGTGACCCGGGCCCGGGGCGCGTTGAGCGGGCGTACGCCGCCAGGCCAGGTGATCCCCACGTGGCCGTCGCGAGCCGTGCCACGGAGCGAATTGTCCGACGCGGCGCTCAAGGCGGTGGACGCCAACATCGCGCAATACCAGGTGACCCAGCGCGACGTCACCCTGCTGGCGATGACCCCGGTGGTGATGCAGCGCCGCCTGGACGAGGCCACGAACCCAATGAACGTGAATGGCGCCCTCGACCCGATCGGGGAATGGTCGTCATGGAAGGCCACGGTGGCGGAGCGGCGCGCGGTCGTTGTCCTCTACGCCTCGCATGCCAAGGCGACCTTCCTCAAGTGGCCGCCCAAGCCGGAGAACCTCCGCAACGCCGAGGCGGCGACGATCCGCCTCTTCCGTGGAGACTCCCTCGTGGCCCCGATCGAAGCCGCGCGCATTCCCGCATTGACGAGCAACGGCAAGAATGCCATCCCGACGGCCGCCATTGCGTCGTACTCGGGGCTCGACTTTCGGGAGGGCGCCGGCTGGCGCGTCGAGGTGGTGGACCCCCAGGGCAAGGTGCTGCTCAACCAGCCCCTCCCGCCCGGGACCCTGGAAGCGATCCGCCGCGACCTCGCCTTCCTGTTTCGTTAGGCGAGCGCGTCCGCGGCCACGCGCGCGCATTCGGCGAGGACCGCCCCGCCCACGAGGATCGCCTCCTCGTGCGCGTAGAAGCGCGGGTTGTGCGCGGCGATGCGCTCCCCCCCCGCCTCGCGCGCCCCGATCCGCAGGAAGCAGCCCGGGATCTTCTCCATGTAGAAGGCGAAGTCCTCGCCTCCCATGTTGGTGATCCCAAACGGCACGACCGCCCCGTCGCCTAACGCGCGGTCGGCTGCCGTGCGGGCCCACCCGGCCTCGCGCACCGGGTTGACGATGGGTGGCGTCCCGCGCTCCATCGTCGCGACCACCTGCACTCCGTAGGCCTCGCCCACCGTGGTCGCGAGTCGTGCGACCTCGTCCAGCAGGCGCTGGCGCGTGACCGGATCCATGGCGCGCAGCGTTCCCGTCATCGTCACCGACTCGGGAATGACGTTGGACGCGACCCCGCCATGGATGGAGCCGACCGTGACGACGGCGGGAGCCGCGGGATCGAGCCGGCGCGCCACGACCGTCTGCAGCGCGGTGACGATCGCCGCTGCCGCGACGATAGGATCCGCGGACTCGTGGGGCCGCGCGCCGTGCGCCCCACGCCCGCGGACCTCGAGGGTGAACATGTCGGCCGACGCCGCGAGCGGCCCCGCCTCCGCGATCACCTCACCCACGGCAAAGCGACGGTCGACATGGCCACCGAAGATGGCGGCCACTCCGTCGAGTGCGCCCGCGTCCAGCAGGGCCTGTGCGCCCGTCCCGACTTCTTCCGCCGGCTGGAGGACAACCAGCACGTCCGAACGCGCGGGGCGATCCAGCAGCGACATGGCGGCCGCGATGGTCCAGGTCGCGTGCACGTCGTGCCCACAGGCGTGCATCACGCCGTCACACGTGGAGGGGTAGGGCAGCCCGGTCGCCTCGTGGATGGGGAGGGCGTCGATATCCCCGCGCAGGGCGACGCGAGGCGCCGCCGGGTCG
>JAEUJL010000599.1 GCA_016794835.1 Gemmatimonadota bacterium
GAGGGTCCCTCCGTAGGCACGGGCAACGGCCGTGGCACGAGCCACGGCATCCTCGGTGCCCCCCATCATGATGGCCAGGGTCCCCAACCGCGCCCCCTCGGGTCCACCCGACACCGGAGCGTCCACGAAGTCGACCGACCCCGCCGCGGCCGCCGCGCTGATGCGGCGTGCGAGGTCCGGGGTAATGGTGGCGTGATCGATGAGGAGCGCCCCCGGCCTCGCCGTCTTCACGAGTCCGCGCTCACCGAGATAGAGCGCTTCCGTGGCCTCGACGGTGTCCAGGCAGGTGATGACAACGGGTGCGGCCGCCGCGAGGGCTGCCGCGTCATCACACCAGGTGGCCCCCGCGGCCAGCAACGGTTCCGCGCGTGCGCGTGTGCGCGTGTGCACCACGAGGCGATGCGGTGCCTCCAGCAACCGCTGGCACATGGGGAGTCCCATGCGGCCGGTCCCGATGAACCCAACGACGTCAGCCATCGGTCACGCACCCGTGGGAGGCGTCGGTCACGGTGCGGACGTACCGGGCGAGTGCCCCGCGCGTGACCTTGGGCGGCGGCGCTTGCCACGCGGCCCGTCGCTGCGCGAGCACCTCCTGGTCGATGTCGAGTGTGATCGTGCGCGCGCCCGCGTCGATGGTGATCCGGTCGCCGTCGTGCACCAGCGCTATCGCTCCCCCACGTTGCGCCTCGGGGGTCACATGGCCGACGACGAACCCATGGGTGGCCCCCGAGAAACGGCCGTCGGTGATGAGGGCGAGCGCCCCACCGAGCCCGGCCCCCATGATCGCACCAGTGATCGAAAGCATCTCGGGCATCCCAGGCCCCCCAGTCGGCCCCTCGTACCGGATCACCACGACCTCCCCGGGTTGCACCTGCCCCTGCTCGAGCGCGGCGAGGGCATCCTCCTCGGCATCGAAGCAGCGGGCGGGCCCCGCGAAGCGCTCGCCCTCCTTGCCGGTGATCTTCGCGACCGCCCCCTCGGGGGCCAGGTTGCCGCGCAGCACCTGCAGGTGCCCGGTCGCCTTGATCGGCGCGTGTCGCGGGCGAATGACGTCCTGGCCCGGGGCGAGCCCGGGAAGGTCTGCCAGGGTCTCGGCCACCGTGCGTCCCGTGATCGTCAGGCAGGAGCCGTCGAGCAGTCCCTCCGCGAGGAGGAACTTCATGATGGCCGGCGTTCCCCCGACCCGGTCGAGGTCTTCCATGACATAGCGCCCGCTGGGCTTGAGGTCGGCCAGGAATGGCACCACGTCGCTCACGGCCTGGACGTCATCGATGGTGAGGGTGAAACCGGCCGCGTGCGCCACGGCGATGAGATGCAGGACGGCGTTTGTCGATCCCCCCAGCGCCATCACCACGACCAGCGCATTGCGCAGGGACGCGGGCGTCATGACCTGGCGCGGGGTGAGGTTGCGCTCGAGGAGCCCGCGCATGGCGCGGCCGGCCTCCAGGCACTCGATGGCCTTGCGGGGATCGGTGGCCGGCGTGCTCGAGGAGTACGGGAGGGTCATCCCCATCGCCTCGGCCGCCGTGGCCATCGTGTTGGCGGTGTACATCCCCCCGCAGGCTCCCGCACCGGGGCACGCGTGCCGCACGACGGCGTTCATGCTTGCCTCGGTGCGCGTGCCCGCGAGGAACTCGCCATAACACTGGAAGACCGAGGCGATGTCGAGCACCTCGCCGTCGTGGTGGCCGGGGCGAATGGTCCCACCGAAGATCATGAGGGCGGGACGGTCCAGCCGGGCCATCGCCATGAGGCAGCCGGGCATGTTCTTGTCGCAGCCGGCGATCGTGATGAGGCCGTCGTACCATTGGGCGCCCATCACGGTCTCGATCGAATCCGCGATCAGGTCTCGCGACGGGAGCGAGTAGCTCATCCCCGCCGTGCCCATGGAGATGCCATCGCTCACCCCGATGGTGTTGAAGCGCATCCCGAGCAGCCCCGACGCCACGACGCCGGCCTTCGCCCGCTCGGACAGCTCGAGCAGGTGCATGTTGCAGGGGTTGCCCTCGAACCAGGTGCTGGCGATCCCCACCTGCGCCTTGTCGAGGTCCGCCTCGGTGAGCCCCGTGGCAAACAGCATCGCGCGCGACCCCACCTGGGCCCGGGCCTGCGTGAGGCGCCGGGAATGGCGATTCAAGGCCATGCTCACTGCATCTTGTAGCCGCCACCACAGGTGACGACCTCGCCGGTGATGTAGTTGGACTCGGGGAGGCAGAACAGGTAGACGGCGCCCGCGGCCTCTTCCACGGTCCCGGGGCGCCCGAGCGGAATGATGCGCTCCAGCGCCTTGAAGGCGTCGGGGTTGAGCCCGACGGGGATGTCGCGTCCCTCGATATTGATCGTGGCGCCCCCGTGCGCGGGCGCCATCGTCAGGCGGGTCTCGATGACCCCGAAGGCCACGGCGTTCACGGTCACCTTGTAGCGCCCCCACTCCTTGGCCATCGCCTTGGTCAGTCCGATGATCCCGGCCTTTGCCGACGAGTAGTTGGCCTGCCCCGGGTTGCCGTTCGTCCCGGACACCGAGGAGATTTTGACGACCTTCCGGTAGACCTGGACCCCGGCTTCGGCTTCCTTCTTCGCCGCGGCGCGAATCACCTC
>JAEUJL010000631.1 GCA_016794835.1 Gemmatimonadota bacterium
GTGAGACGCGCCGCCTGGTACCCCTGCGCCACCGTGAGCTCGCGGCCCACCTTGCCCAGTGGCTCGGCGTCGCTGCCATCCGGGGCCTGCGGCCCGTGCCCGGCAATGAACGCGCGGTTGCCCACGATCCTCACGAATCGAAACGGGAACACGATCCCCGCCGGGGCCTGGATCTCCGGGGGAAGGACGAGTCCGAGGGCGGCCAGCCGGTGTTCGATCACGGTCATGCGCGTTCCGGGGATTGAGGGCTCAGGATACCTGCGTCGGGACAGTGGAAGAGCGGCGTCGCACTACGCCAGCCCCAGGGCCAACTCGCGCGCGCAGGCCGCGAGCTGCGGCAGCGCGTAGCCTCCTTCCTGGATGAAGCACAACGGGCGATCCGTCTCGCGGAAGAGCCGCGAGAGGCGCTGGAAGAACCCTGGCGTCATGTGCCATCCGCCGTGCGGATCGCCCTCCACCAGGTCGTAGCCGATCGACACGATGATCACATCGAGGTGGCGGAACGGCCCCAGGTGGTCGGCGAGTCGCTCGAGGTAGTCGTCCGCCGACGGTGGCGCACGGAACGCGACGAACTGCTGGTTCGCCCCCCGTGGTGTCGTCTCGCGGTAGGGAAAGGCGTCCAGCGTCGAGGCGTGGAGCGAGAGGAACGGCACGTCGGGCACATGGCGTAACACGTCCGCCGTGCCATTCCCGTGGTGAAAGTCGACGTCGACCACCCCCACGCGTTGGCCCGCGTCGCGCAGGACCTGCGCCGCCGCGCCGGCATTGTTCAGGTAGCAGTACCCCCCCATGAACGCGCGCCCGGCGTGATGGCCTGGCGGGCGACACACGGCGTACGCATAGCGATCGCCGCCGGTGAGCGCGTTGGCGGCCGCAACCGCCGCGGACACGGCCTGCAGCGCCGCTGCATACGCCCCGGGGGTGACCGGCGTGTCCGGGACGACCCCGGCTTCGGCGAAGCGCGGCTCGAGGATGTCGCCCGCCGTGGCAGCGCTGGCGTCCGCGAGGAACGCCAGGTACTCGGGGGCGTGGAGGCGCCGGGTCACCTCCATGGCCTGCTCGGCGGCCGACGCCGCGCTCATCCATCGCACGTGGTCACACGAGCGGAGGCCGGCGACCACCTGCTCGATGCGCGCCTCGGTCTCGCGCACGGGCATGGCGAGCCCCTCCCGGTCCCTGAATGAGGAAAGCAGGAACCCACTGGCGTCGTGGACCGCGGTGACGGCAGGCATCACGCCGACCCTCGCCCCGGACGCCGGGAGGCGCGCAGGGTGGCCAGCCCCGCGAAGAGGAGCGACGCCAGCGCGAGGGCCACGATGCGCTCCCGCGACGCACTCAGGATGATCCCGAGGTTGGCGAGGATGGCGACCACGGCGGCCACGGGCGTCACCCGCCACGCGAGCACCTGGCCGGCCTCCGCGACACCGCGGCGCCGGAGCTCCAACGCCGCAATGCATCCCAGGACATACAGGGCCATGGAGGCGAGCGACGAGGCGATCGTGAGCGGAGTGAACTGCCCCGCCGTCGCGAGCCCGGCGACCAGGACGCCGTGGGTCACGATCGCCACGTGGGGAGTCTTCCGCTGCGGATGCAGCCCGGCGAGCGCGCCAGGCAGGAGGCCGTCGCGCGCGAGGGCAAACATCACCCGCGGCATCGCCGAGGCCAGGCCAGCCGCGCTCCCGAGCATCGAGACAATCGCCCCGGTCGCCATCACGGGAGGGAGCCACGTCCCAACCCGCGCGGCGCCCTCCACCAGCGGTGCCCGCGACCCCGCCAGGGACGCACCCAGGGCGTGGCCCGCAGCCAGCTGGATCGCCACGGCCAGGGCGCAGTACAACACCAGCGCTCCCCCGAGCCCGGCCGGGAGGGTCCGGACCGGGTCCCGCACTTCACCGTTCATCACCGTGCCACTCTCCACCCCGGCGCACAGGTACATGCCGAGGATCAGCAGCGGAGCAGCAACCTGGAGGTCGAGCCCCCGGGCCTCGGCCGCGGGGGCGGCGGGGAGAAAGGCGACGAGGAGACAAAACAGGAGGAGCGGGGCCAGCTTGAACGCCATCGTGACCTCGCTGGCCACGGCGGACTGCCGCGCGCCGCGCAGCGGGATCCACATGAACGCCAGGCAGGTGACGATGATGGCGATCGGCCGCCCGACTGCAGTCCCCAGCCACGGAACGAACGGGGTGACCTGGTCGATCGCCGCGGCAAGGATGCCGGACGCCGCCAGCGTGCCGGAGAGCCACAACATCCCGCCCACCACCCCACCGGCCGCCGGCCCAAGCGCCACCTGGACAACGCCATAGATCCCCCCGACGCGCGGCACACGACTGGAGGCCTCCGTGAGGCACAACGTGACCGCCAGCATCACCACGGCGCACAGCCCGATCGCTGCCGGCGCCCAGGCGCCCAGCGCCCCCATGGCCGCCGGGATCACGAAGAGCCCGGAGCCCATGATGATGTTGATCGTCAGCGCCCCGACGCCTAACGCGCCGATCTCGCGACGCAGTTCACCCGCTGGGGGGTGGTCCGCCGGTTGCCTCGATGTCATGTCGTGTCAGACCTCCAGGGTGCCTTCCGCCACACCAACGACCTCGCCGCCAACCTCGACGCGTATCCCCTCCGCGACCCGCGTCGCCCGCGCGTCGATCACGCTCGGACGCCCCATCTCGACGCCCTGCGCGATGCGCCAGTGGCGACTCGTGCTGCCGCTCCGGTCGTAGTGCAGGAGCAG
>JAEUJL010000643.1 GCA_016794835.1 Gemmatimonadota bacterium
ATCATCCTCGACGCGCGCACGGTGATGGCACGGGGGGATTCCACCGGCGGACGCCAGCGGCTGCAGCGCCTGGCCAAGGTCGAGGCGACCGAACGCGCGAAGGCGCTGGAGGAATACGAGCGTCATCGCGGCGACATCGACGCGGCGCTCGCACTCGTGCGACGATAGGCCTCCACCTCCGCCTTCCTTAACGACAGCACCTCACGGCCCGGCGGACCCCGGGCCGTGGCTGCGCGCGGGAACGAATCCTGTCCGGACGCATTGAGTTTTTGGTGTCGACACTCCATCGTGTGTCCATGCGTCCGACAGCTCAACACGTCCGCCCGATCCGGTGAGCGACTCCTCATCGTCGTCGCACGCGGATTCGACGCCCGGGGGCCGTCCACGACCCAACGGCACGGTGGCTCGAGCGTCGCTCGCGCTGGCCGAGGCCGAGTCGCTCCCGGGCGTGCTCCAGGCGATCGCGGACGCCTTTGGGTCGGATGGGTATGCGCTCGGTCTCGCCGAGCCGACCCATGACACCCTCCGATGTGTCGCCGCCACGGGAACGCTCGCTGGCCTGCTCGGCACGACCCTCGACGCATTCGCGCTTCCCGAAACCCTGACTGGAGCGCTGTGGTACCCGCTCACGGTGCAGCGCCAGGCGATCGGCGCCCTGTGGTGTGCCCCGACCAACGGACGTGACGCCGTCGACCAGGACGCGCTGGCCGAGGTGGTGCCCACCCTTGCCCTCGCGCTCCATGGGGTCGCGCACCAGGCGCGCGAGGCCATGCTCGCCTCGGCGGTGGACACCATGGACCAGGCAGTCCTGCTGGTGTCGCTGGAGCGACAGGTGCGCTACGCGAATCCGGCCGCCACTCGGTTGTTTGGCTACGATGCCGCCGAATTCGAGGGACGTCCCCTCGACACGCTCGTGGCCAACCCGGCGGGGGATCGACGGCTCACCCATCCCGGCCAGACTCCCGCCGGCGGGGTGTGGCTCACGGAGCAGGTCCACCGACGCAAGGACGGCACGACCTTCCCGGCGACCGTGCACCTCGACTACATCCGTGATGCCGGCGAGACACCGGTCGGCCTGGTCGTGGTCATCCGCGACCTCACCGAGGAGCGACGCCTCTCCGAGCACCTGCGCCAGAGCGAGAAGCTCGCCGCCCTGGGGGAACTGGTGGCCGGCGTCGCCCACGAGTTGAACAACCCGCTCGCCGGCATTTCGGCGTTTGCCCAGCTCCTCCTCGAGGACCCGCTCGACCCCGAGCAGGCCGAGTCCGTCCGGCTGATCAAGCGCGAGGCCGACCGCGCCGTCGCCGTCATCCGCGACCTGCTCTACTTCTCGCGGAAGGGGGGACCGGCGCAGGGCGCGGTGGACCTCAACGAGATCGTCGAACACACGCTGCGCCTGCGCAGCTACAGCCTGCGCTCCAGCGGGATCGACGTCCGCGTGGACCTCGATCCGGCCCTGCCGACGGTCCCGGGGGATGGGCAGCGCCTCCACCAGGTGGTCTTGAACCTGGTCGTCAACGCCGAGCAGGCCATGCAGGGAGCCGACACCCGTCGTCTCGTCATCCGCACCGAGCGACGTGACGTCCACGTGATGATGGTGGTGAGTGATACAGGGGCCGGGATCCCGCCGGAGGCCCAGCATCGCATCTTCGAACCCTTCTTCACCACCAAGCCCGAGGGCGAAGGCACCGGACTCGGCCTCAGCGTCAGCTATGGCATCGTGAAGGCCCATGGCGGCGAGATCTCCGTGGCCTCCGACGCCGGGACCGGGACCACCTTCCGTGTCACCCTCCCGCTGGGGCCTGTGGCCGCCACCACAGCCGCCTAGTCAACTGTTACGCAAGTTCATGTAGCACGCTCCCCGGACGACCGAGCGCCAGCGAGGGAAGATCCGGGGCCCAGTGTCTTGTTGCTGCTCTCCGGCCCCTCGTTCACGATCCACCGGGGTTTTCTTGGCGCAAGCCTGGTCGCAAATTCGCGCCAGAAGTCGCCCAACGTGACAAAGCGTACAACTCCCCGCTTGACGGATTTCGTACGCAATTGTAGAAGGTGAGACCGCGTGCGCGTTGCGCGGACCAAAACCTGAGCCGACACCAATTCGACGGAGGAATACATGTCCCGCGGTGAGAGTGGCGAGCGCCCCTGGCGCCTGTCCGACGAAGACGAGATGGAAGACGTCGGCTACGGAGGTGGCGGGTCGTACGACGACGACGAGGAGGAGGACGACGGCTGGGGTTCCACCAAGCGCGACGACTCCCTCTGGGAAGACCCGGACGAGGCCGCCCTGGAAGAAGAGGAAGAGGCCGAGGTGGTCGCCGATGACGGCCCGGAAGACGAGCCGATCGAGGACGAGGACATGGAGTTCGGCACGGCTCCAGCTCGCCGTCGTCCCGGACGTCCGCCTTCGCCCAAGCCGGCGGCCGCTGCCGCGCCCGCTCCTGCGGCTCCGGCGGCTCCACCAGCGCCTGCTGCCCCCGCACCGGCGAAGGCCGCAAAACCGGCGCCGGCTGCCAAGCCAGCCCCGGCCAAGGCTGCTCCGGTGAAGGCCGCTCCAGCCAAGGCGGCCCCTGCGAAGGCAGCGCCAGCCAAGGCGAAGGCAGCTCCGGCGAAGGCCGCGCCAAAGAAGGCGGCGCCTCCTGCGAAGGCGGCGAAGAAGGCCGCGTCCAAGGCGAAGCCAGTGGCAAAGAAACCGGCCAAGGCAGCGAAGCCCGCGGCCAAGAAGCCAGCCAAGCCCGCACCGAAGAAGGCCGCCGGCAAGAAGGCCCCGGTCAAGAAGTCGGCACCAAAGGGGAAGAAGTAGGAACCGCGCCGACCGCGCGGCCTTCCAGACGGGTGACCAGCGAACCGCTGGTCACCCGTCCTCGTTTACGAGGTATCCATGGACGACTTCTCACGGCAGGTCCTCGACGCCCTCCCCCTCACGATCTACACGACGGATCTGGAGGGGCGCATCACCAGCACGAATCGAAGCTGGTCGCGCTTTGCCGCCGACAACGGCGCGCCGGAACTCGTCGTGGAAACCCAGGTGTGCGGCTCGTCGCTCTGGTCGGCATTCGCCGAGCCCGGATATGCGACGCAGGTGCGCGACGCCATGGCGCAGCTGCGAAGTGGGAGCGTCCAGCGCGTCGCCTGGGAATTCCCCTGCAGCTCACCGACGGAGGAACGTGTGTTCCTCCTGCAGGTCACCATGCTGCGCGACGAAGTCCAGCAGCCCAAAGGCTTCGTCTTCTCCACCGTCGACATCACCCCGAGCCACAAGTCGCGGGAAGCGTTGATCAACACCGGGTTGGCGCTCGCGCGGCCGGTCGACCTGGAACGGGTGTTCCATGAGGTGGCCCTGCAGGTGCGGCGCGCCATCCCCAACGAGGGATTCGTCATCTGGGTGCAGCGACCTGGGGATGCCCCCCTCCTCGCCCACTCCTCCCTCGAAACCGGGACCGATCCGTCGGGTGGTGCCCTCACCAGCGCGGCGTTGCAGGCGCTGAGCGAAGGCCGCGTGATCTCCGTCGACCTGGACGGTGCCCGCATCGTCGCCGCCCCCATGAACCCGGGGGGGCACTTCAGTGGCGCCATGGCCCTGTTCTCACGCGCCCTCACCTCGCGACAGGACCAGGAGGAAGGCGATCGCGTCCTCGCGACCCTCGCCGCACAAACCGGCGCCGCGCTCGATCGCGTCGACCTGGTCCACCAGGTGGGGCACAAGCACCGACTGGAAGCGATCGGCGAGGTAGCCACGGGAATCGCCCACGAACTGAGGAACCCGCTCTTCGGGATCTCGGCGGCCGCGCAGTTGTTGCAGTTCCGCGCCCGCGAAGACGCGGTCGTGGAACGCATCGTCGGCCGCATCCTCAAGGAGGTCGAACGGCTCAATCGGATGGTGACGTCGTTGCTGGACTTCGGCCGCCCCAAGCGGGTGACCTTCACGACCGGGAACCCCGAGGAGATCTGGGACGAAGTCCTCGAGTCCCAGCGGCCACTCCTCGACGCGCGCGGGCTGCGCCTCGTGCACGAACGCCTGTCCGTCCCCGTGGCGGTGCACCTGGAGGCGGAGCAGCTCAGTCAGGTCTTCCTGAACCTGCTGGTGAACGCGGCGGACCACGCCCCACCCGGGACCCCGCTGCGCCTGCGCACCTACCTCCAGGGGACCAGCTGGACCTGCGAGTTGAACAACCAGGGACCGACGATCCCCCCGGACGTCCTGGGGAAGGTCTTCCAGATGTTCTACTCCACCAAGGAAAAGGGCACCGGCATCGGGCTGGCGATCTGCCAGCGCATCATCGAGGAGCATGAGGGGACCATCGCCATCGCCTCGAACCCCGAATCGGGGACGACCCTGACGGTCACCCTCCCGGTCCTCTCGCCTGGGGGAGCCACGGGTTAGCGCGAACCTTTTCCGGGGGTCCTCCGTTGAACTCTCGTCCCTTCGGAAATCGCCCGTGACCCGCCCGATCCTGATCATCGAAGACGAGCAGTCCATCCGTGACTCGCTGACCGACCTGTTCGACGTCGCCGCGACCTCCGTGACTGCCGTGGCCACCCTCGAGGAGGCGCAAGCCGCCCTGGCGCGCCGCCCGTTCGACCTGATCATCTCGGACATCCGGCTGGGGGGAAAGCGCGACGGCGGGCTGCAGGTCATGGCCGCCTCGGGACTCCTCTCCCCCGAAGCGACGGTCATCGCGCTGACCGCCTTCCCGGATGAGGAGGTGCGCCTGGCCACCCTGCGGCTCGGCGCGACCTACTTCCTCGAGAAGCCCGCCGACCTGGAAGTGATCGCCGGCATCGCGGCCAAGCACGGCGTGGCGTCGTCGATCCACCCGGAGCCCGCGCCCTAGGCCGCTTTTCCACGCCTGACGAGTTGCTCGCCCGCTCGTCTGGCGCGCGCCACCCGGAGCCGGGTAAACTCCCGCCATGGCGGAGTCTCCCGTGGCCCTGTTGCGCGCGCACGCGCGTTTTGCACCGTGGAATGCCCGCGGTCTCGCGTCCCATGTCGCGGGACTCGTGGATGCGGTGGGCGTGCGTCCCACCAACGCCGTGGCGCGTGCCACGCCGTCGGCGCGCGCTGTGCGCTTTTATGTCGCGCACCAGTTGATGGATCGCCCCGAAGGCGCGGGCACGTCGGCGACCTACACCTATCGCCACTTCCTGCAGCTCCTCGGGATCAAGATCCGGCAGCGCGAGGGCTTCAACCTCGACGCGATCCGCAAGGAGATGAAGTCGGTCACCGGCGACGCGCTCGAGCGGCGCATCGCGACCTGGCTCGGCAGCACCCTCGCCGCCGCGGTGCCGCACGCCGTCAAGGACGACGAGCACGGGACCTTCCGCTGGCGCCGCGTCGTCGTGGCCGATGGTGTTGAGCTGCACGTGCGCGAGGGATCGGCCGCGGGATCGGACGAGGGCGTGACCACCCTGCGTGAAGCCCTGCGCACCGCCCTCGGCCGCGTGGACCCGGCATGACCGGAACCGTCGTGATCACCGGCGTGGGACGCCGCGGCCAACTCGGCGAAGCCGTCGCCGACGCGTTCGCCGCGCGTGGGGCCCGCCTGCGCCTCCTCGATCGCGACGCCGGTGAACTGGCAGCCCGCGTCGCCGAGCAGCGCGCACGCGGCGTGGACTGCATCGGCTTTCCCTGCGACCTCACCAGCGCCACCGCGGTCGCCGCCGTGGCCGAACAGGTGGCGGCCGAAGGGCATGGGGTCGCCGCGCTCGCCTGCCTCGCTGGTGGGTTTGCTGCCTCCGGGCCGCTCGCCGAAAGTGAACTGGCGGTGTGGGATCGCATGTGGGCCCTGAACGGGACCACCGCCTGGTGCACCACGCACGCCTTCCTCCCCCTCCTGCGCGAGGCGCGCGGGGCCATCGCCTACGTCGCGTCTGCCGCTGTGCTCCCCGGGGGACGCGTCGCCAACCTCTCGGCCTACGCCGCCTCCAAAGCCGCGCTGCTGGCGTTGATGCAGGCCGTGGCCCAGGAGGAAAAGGAGACCGGGGTCCGCGCCAACGCCGTCGCCCCCACGAGCATCCGCACCGCCGCGAATGAGGCGACGATGGGCACCGACGTCGCCTACGTCGATCGGGAAGTCGTCGCGGGGTGGATCGCACACCTCTGCAGTCCGGCCGCGTCGAACATGACCGGCCAGGTGATCCGACTCGCATGAGCGCCGTGCCGCAGCCCGAGCGCCGTGGCGTCCGGACCCCGGTCGGCAACCGGCGTCCGCCGGGCAAGCACATCTTGCTCGACCGCGCCCTCGAGTCGCTCCCGCTCTTCCGGCTGAGCGATTCCGCGGAGGAGTCCTCCATCCTGTTCACCCCCGCCTCCGGCGGGCGATGGCGCGTCCTCCCCGCCCCTGGTGACCGGTTGCCGGGCACCTTCGACCAGGACGTGTACGTCGAGCTGTGCCGCCGCTACCTGGACGCCGGGTCGCCGGAGGACGGCGTCATCACCTTCACCCTGCACGCCTTCCTCCGCTCCATCGGCCGTCGCGCCGACGGACGCACCTACGAACAGCTGCGCGCCGCGCTCAACCGGCTGGAGCGCACCAGCCTGGAATCGCACGAGGCCTACTACAGCGCAGCCGCCGGCCACCCGATCCAGGGCCGCTTCACCGTCCTGCAGTCGGTCTCCATCGACCGCCGCCGGGTCGCCGACCGCGAGCAGCTCGCCCTCTTTGCCAACGTCACCACCTCGGAGCCCGGCGATGCACGGGTCGTCCTGTCCCATGTGGTGCGCGGGAACCTCTCGTCCGGGCACGTGACGACACTCGTCGCCGCCCAGTACGCCGCCCTCCAGTCCCCCGTCGCCCGCCGGCTCTACCGGCTCCTGGAAGTCGCCCGCGCCGACGACACGGTGACCTGGCGCATCGGCCTGGAGGCCCTGGCCGAGCTCATGCCCCTCGTCCAGCGCTACCCGTCCCACCTGCAGCGCGTCCTCCAGCCCGCCCACGAGATGTTGCTGGCTGCCGGGCTGGTCCGGGACGCCAAGGTGCACCAGGTGGACAAGGTCTGGTACGTGGACTACGTGCTCGCGACGAGGGAAAAAGCGAACGGATGAAGCACGGGGGGCACGAGCAGCCCGCGCGGCACGAGACCCGTGCTCCCCGTGCTGCCCGTGCTCCTCTTCCCTCCCGCGCTGCGCATTGGCTGTTTGCTATACCCCCGTCGGGCGGCACATCGTCGAATCCGGTGACTCCCTCCCCCCTGGGCCAGTCCGTTTTCAGGAACTCCCCTGCCCTCCGGGCGTATTCGATGCAGTATTAGGACACCCCTCCTTCCGGAATTCTCCGCATGAACCGCATGAGGAAAGCCGCCCTTGGCATCATTGTCGTCGCCCCGCTCGTGGCCGGCGGCTTTATCGCCCAGGAGCGGGCCACCCAGGACGGAGGACGCCTGCTCGGGCAGGTGCTGGATCTCGTCCAGTCGCGCTTCGTGGATTCGGTCGACGAGGCGATGCTCTACGAGAAGGCGGCACGGGGGCTGGTGAGCCAGCTGCAGGACCCCTACTCCGAGCTGCTCAGCCCGCGCGAGATGACGCAGTTCAACACGACGACCGGCGGACGCTACGGCGGCCTCGGCATGTCGATCGAGAACCAGCCCGGCAAGGGCGCGGTCGTTGCGCGCGTCTTCCACAACACGCCGGCAGAAGAAGGCGGGGTGATGGAAGGCGACGTGATCGTCGCCATCGATACCCTCGGCACCCGCGGCTGGACCAACGCGCGCGTGGCGGACTCCCTGCGCGGCACGCCGAACACCAAGGTCACCGTGACCTTCGCCCGCCCGGGCGTCAATGAGCCCATCAAGACCTCGTTCACCCGGCGCGTGATTCGCGTGCCCGCGGTGGGGTACGCCATCACCTTCGACGGCGTCGGCTACCTCCCGCTCGACAACTTCAACGAGTCGTCCACCCGCGACATCGCCGCCGCGATCCGCAACTTCCAGGCGCAGAAGGTGAAGGGGGTCATCCTCGACCTTCGCGGCAACCCCGGCGGATACCTCGAGCAGGCGTTGTCGATCTCCAACCTCTTCCTGCCGCAGGGCGTCGAGATCGCCTCGGTGCGCGGGCGTGGTGCCGAACCCCAGGTCTACACGGCGCGCGAGCGGCCCATGGCGCCCGAGCTGCCGATCGTCATCCTCATCGACCAGTACTCCGCATCGGCCGCCGAGATCGTCGCCGGCGCCCTGCAGGACCATGATCGCGCGCTCATCCTCGGCAACACGTCGTTCGGGAAGGGGCTCGTGCAGACCGTCTACAACCTGGACGGCGGCTACGCGCTCAAGATGACGACCGGCAAGTGGTTCACCCCGGCCGGCCGCTCGATCCAGAAGGAGCGCAAGCTCCTCCCGGACGGGCAGTTCGTGGAAGTGCACCCCGATTCGCTGGAATCCGACAGCGCCCGCAAGGCGCGGCCGACCTACAAGTCGACCGCCGGCCGCATGCTCTACGGCGGTGGCGCCATCACCCCGGACCTCAACGTCCGCCCGGACACCTTCACGACGGCTGAGCAGCAGCTCATCCGCGCCCTCGCCCCCAAGCGCGCCGAGTACTACGTCACCCTGTACGACTACGGGGTGCAGATGAAGACGCAACTCAAGCCGGACTTCCAGGTCGCCCCTGCCTGGCGTGAGGAGCTCTTCACCCGCCTCAAGAAGCGCGGCGTGGAGATCGATCGCGCCGTCTGGGACGCCGGCCAGCGCTACATCGATCGGGACATCGAGAACCGGTTTGCCCGCGCCGCCTTTGGCGATTCCACCGCGCGCCGTCGGGCGCTCCCTGACGACCCGCCACTCCAGCGGGCGATCGCCATTCTCAAGTCCGGACCGTCGACCAAGGAACTGATCGCGCTCGCCGCTCGACCGGCCAGCAAGTAACTTCCGGGCATGAGAGTCCTGATGACGTTCGCCGCCACGACCCTCGTGGCGGCGATTTCGTGTGCACGGGCGACGTCACTGCCCGTGATCGCCGCCGAGTCGGCGGAACGCCACCTGTCCAACCTCCGCCAGCTCACCAACGGCGGCGAGAACGCTGAAGCGTACTTCAGCAAGGACGGCAAGTGGATCACCTTCCAGTCCACGCGTGACGGTCGCACCTGCGACCAGCAGTACGTCATGCGCGCCGACGGCAGCGGCCTGGTCCGCGTCTCCAACGGCCAGGGAAAGACGACCTGCGGCTGGTTCTTCCCCGGCGGCGACCGCCTGTTCTTTGCGTCGTCGCATGCGCACGACGCCACCTGCCCCGCACGCCCCGATCCCTCCGCGGGGTACGTGTGGCCGCTCGACCAGTTCGA
>JAEUJL010000680.1 GCA_016794835.1 Gemmatimonadota bacterium
GCTCGCACGCCCTTTGAGGTGAAGTAGGGCGGCGCCATGTCGCGCGTTGGTTGTTCCCCGGTCAGGGGTTCACCAATCTTCGACGCCCGTGCGGGTCCAACGTGGCGGAGCAGGGGCGCCCCCGCGGCAGCTGAACGCGGACGCGGTCTGGACGATGCGCCGGGCGATGCGGGGGCCCCGCGCGGCACGCCGTGGCGTGGGCGCCTCCCTTGCGCGAGTGGCGGAGGCGGGCGCATGGTAGGGGCCCGGCCCACGTCAGGACATCGTGAGCGATGGCGTGCCTCCTCGTGCGTCGCCTGTGGCGCACCCGGTGACCCCCGCAGAACTGCAAGGAGCAGCTGACATGATCACCGGCCCCGGCGCCGCCATGCTCGATGCCAAACTGTTTGTAGCCAGGCTCGATGGCTCCTTCCGGGACCTGTATGAGCGGTGGTGGGATGGCGACGAATGGGTCTGGGTTCATCACGGCCGCCCCAATGGCCTTGCGGTGACCGGTGTCCCGGGAGCAGCCATGATGAACCAGAAGCTGTTCATCGTCGTTGACGATGGGAGCCTGTGGGAGCGGCACTGGCACGGTACCGGCTGGGCCTGGGTCGACCACGGCAAGCCAGGCGGACGTCGCATCACCATGGGGCCGGGCGCCGCGATGATGGACGAGAAGCTCTTTGTCGTGACGGACGATGGGGCGCTCTGGGAGCGCCACTGGTACGGTACGGGCTGGAACTGGGTCAGCCACGGCACCCCCCCTGGCACGCGGGTCGCCACCGCACCGGGAGCGGCCATGATGGACAGCAAGCTGTTTGTCGGATGTGCGGATGGCCGGATGTTCGAGCGCCACTGGCACGGCAGCGGATGGGGCTGGGTCGACCACGGCGCCCCGCCGGGCACGAGGGTGGCCACCGCGCCGGGCGCGGCCATGATGGACAGCAAGCTGTTCGTTGGATGCGCGGATGGCCGGATGTTCGAGCGCCACTGGCATGGCAGTGGGTGGGGCTGGGTCGACCATGGCGCGCCACCGGGCACGGCCGTGGCCACGGCGCCGGGCGCAGCGATGATGAACAGTAAGCTGTTCGTCGGATGCGCGGATGGCCGGATGTTCGAGCGTCATTGGCATGGCACGGGGTGGGGCTGGGTCGATCATGGCGCCCCACCTGGGACAGGTGTCGCCTCGGCGCCCGGTGCGGCCATGATGGACAGCAAGGTCTTTGTGAGCACCGCCGATGGACGGCTGTTTGAGCGCCACTGGCATGGCAGCGGATGGGGCTGGGTGGATCACGGCGCGGCGATCCACGACCAGGGGCAGCACGTCATCGGCGCCCCAGGCACTGACCCCAAGCTGACCATTGTGGTGATGGGTGAAGGCTACGCGGAGTCGGAGCTCGCAGCGTATCGCGCCCACGTGGACATGCTGGTGGTGGGTTCGTTGCGGTTGGACCTCCTGGCGGCGCACCAGGCCGCCTTTCGCGTGGTGCGTGTTGACCTGGTCTCGGTCGAGCCCGGCGCAAGTGAGCGACGATACAACGCCGATGGGTCCATGGCGTCGGAGATGCTGCGAAACTCACGCCTGGGGATCATTCCCAACGACAGCTGGAACCGCTGCTGGTTCGATCAGTCGGCGCTCAGTGCCTCGCGCATCGACAAGGTGAGGCGCCGCTTTGCTCCCGATGCTGACCATGTGCTCGTGCTCGTCAACTCCGGGACCTTTGGCGGCTGCAGTTCGCTCGGGCCCGGGACGGCCCTGTTCACGCGCGGTAGCGGCACGATGGTGGTTGCGCACGAGCTGGGCCATAACCTGTTTCAACTCGCTGACGAGTACGCGGGCGATAACGCGTTCACGGGGGTCAGCCGGTTCGCCAACACCTCCGAGGCCCTCACGGACTGGACCACGCTCAAGTGGTTCGACCTCGTTGATGCCGGCACACCGCTGCCCACCGATGAGGCCGCCCCCCCTGCCGGGTGGAACCGGGGGCGTAGCGTGGGCGCCTTTGAAGGCGCCGGTGCTTCGTTCGCGACCGGGGTGTTCCGACCCGTTCTCGAATGTCGCATGAACCAGAACAAGCCACCCTGGTGCCCGGTGTGCGGGCGCAAGATCGCCCTCGACCTGGAGGCATTCGAATGACGGCAAACCCGGCGTGGCGTGGCACTCGGAGTATCCGAGTGGCCCTCGACTTCACGGCGCGAGGGGTGAAGGTCGGAGGCTTGCTGCTGCTCGACACTCCCACCGTGCAACGGCCCGTGCTGACGGGCACGCATATCGCCCAGGTCCTGCATGACGACGTCACGGTCGTCATGCACGACTTCGACGAACCGCGCATGCAACGCGGTTCCGCAGGTCCCAAGGACCCCGGCCACCGCTACCTGCTCACCGACCGGGCGACGGTGTACCTCAAGGTCCCCGTGCCGGAACCTGGCCGCGAGGCAGGTATCCGGATTCGGGTTGTGGACCTGACCGAGCTGACTCACCGGCCTGTCGATCCCGATGGGATGGGCAAACTCCTGGAAGGCAAAGCGGTCGAGTGGCGCGTGCTGGCGGACATTGGATCGGAGCAGCTGCGCGCACACCCCGATTGGGCCACGCTCGGGTTTGCCGGGGGCCAGAGCCCGCCCGCTGGCCACTACGCGATCTATGTGGATCGCGCGGGGAAATACCGCTGGCGCCTGCACAACGACGCCGGCCAGAATGTGGCCAATAGCGGGCAGGGATTCGACTCACGGGCCGACTGCGAAGCAGAGCTGCGCTGGATGCGCCAGCGCGCCAGCGTCGTACCCATCCGTTCATTGGATCTCGAGTAGCCCGATACCACCGACCTGGCTCGAGCTGCGCGCCCTCGCGAGCGCACCACCACCATGTTGGGGCGTCGGTTCCGGTCGATCAGGACATGGTACGGATCGATCCACGGTCCCGCCGCACCGCGGAGTCCACCACGCCCTTGAGCGTCGCGAAGTGATCGAGGGTGACCTCGGCCGAGAGGTGCGGGGAGAGCCCGAACTCCTGCGGGAGTACCGCGCGAACGCCGTTCGGGTACGTCTTGGTCAGGTTGTCGATGACCAGGCGAAGGGGAGTGCTCATGGGTGGAAGCGGCGCGACGGCAGGCGGGGGCGATGGCCGACGCGAGTGCCAGGCGCGCGGTCGCGCGCGAGTATGTCGATTCGCGATCACTTCCACAATTCGCCGGGGCACCACCGCGGGCGCCCCGGCGCCCCTCACCTACCCCACCACGGCCGCGACGACCCGATCGACCGTGAGTCCGTACTCGCGATAGAGCACCTGGAACGGTGCGCTGGCGCCAAAGGTGTCGATCCCGATCACGGTGCCGCCCTCGCCCACCAGGCGATCCCACGACATCGGATGGGCAGCCTCGATGGCGACGCGCTTCACCCCTGCGGGGAGCACCGTCGCGCGATATCCGGCGTCCTGCTGCAGGAACAGCTCATGGCTCGGGACACTCACCACCCGCGTGTTCACCCCGCGCGCGGCGAGTGCGGCCTGCGCGTCGAGCGCGATGCCCACTTCGGAGCCGCTGGCCATCAGCACGGCGGCCGGCGCGCCGGCACCGGCGTCGAGCACGTACGCGCCGCGTGCCAC
>JAEUJL010000698.1 GCA_016794835.1 Gemmatimonadota bacterium
CGGTGTACGCGGAGCGACAGGTCACGGCCCAGGGCCGCGCGCGCAGGCGGTGACCGGCGTGTCCAGTGGCGTGCGGCGCGAAATCGCCGGGGTCGCGTGGATCATCCTGGCGGTGTTCCTGGCCGGCGCCGTGGCCCTGCAACCGGTCGATCCCTACACATCCTGTGCAGAAGCCACCGGGCGGTTCGGCCCGGTCGGCGCCTGCCTGAAGGCCGCCACGCAGGGCGCGCTCGGCGCCGCCACGACCTGGCTCCTCCCGCTCCTGCCGTTGCTCCATGGGCTCCGCGTGCTGCGCCGCATCCCCCAGGACACCGATCGGCGATGGACGCTGTTCAGCGTCGGCCTCGTGGCCCTGCTCCCGATCGCCATCGGGTTGTGGAGTGATGCGAGCACGCGCCCCGACGGCCCTGGCGGGCTGTGGGGCGGCTTTGTCTCGTTCTACCTGCAGCGGGCGCTCGGAACGGCCGGCGGTTGGCTCGCGCTCCTGCTCAGCGGGTCCGCGCTGACCGCGTGGACCCTGCGCTGGAACCCGGTGCGGATGGTGATCGGGTCGGCGGCGTCGACCGGGCAGGCCAAGCCGCCGCTCGCGGCGGTGCTGGAACCGCCACCCGAGGAGATGCCCGCCGTGGACGGGTATGTCGCTCCGGAGCCTGAACGCCCGCTCGACGTGGAGGCGACGGTGGACCAGCTGGCGGAGCGGCGCAAGAAGAAGGAGAAGAAGGCGGCCCCGACGCCCCCACCGCCCGCGCCAGAGGTGGCGGCCGTGGCCCCGGTGCTCGTGAGCAGCGAGGACGCGCTCGAGTACGTGTTGCCCTCCCCGGACCTCCTGACTCCGGCGCCACCCTCGGAGCCGGAGCTCGGCAAGCGCGAGTTGGAGGCGATGGGGGTGAAGCTCATGGACGCCCTCCGGACCTTCAAGGTCGAGGGGACACTCGTCGATCACACCGTGGGTCCCGTGGTCACGCAGTTCGAGATCGAGCCCGCCCCGGGGGTGAAGGTGCGCCAGTTCGCGAACCTCGCGAATGACCTCGCGCTGGCCATGCGCGCCTCGAGCATCCGGGTGGTCGCCCCGATTCCGGGCCGCGGAGCGGTTGGCGTGGAGGTCCCGAACCCGACCCCGCAGGTCGTGGCCTTTCGCGCGTTGATCGAGTCGCCGGAATTCCAGAACGCGCGGATGGCGCTCCCCCTCGCGCTCGGCCGCGATCTCGAGGGACGCGTCGTGGTGACCGACCTCGCCCGGATGCCGCACCTGCTCATCGCCGGCGCCACGGGGTCCGGCAAGTCGGTGTGCGTCAACACCATCATCACCAGCCTCGTCTACCGACACACCCCGGAGACGCTGCAGTTCCTGATGGTCGACCCGAAGATGGTCGAGCTCTCGGTCTACAACGCGCTGCCGCACCTCCTGCACAAGGTCATCACCGACAATCGCGACGCCGCGTACGTGCTCAAGTGGGCAGTGATGACGATGCAGAAGCGGTATGAGCTGCTCGCGGCCAACGGGGCGCGCAACATCCAGGAATTCAACAAGCGCGTGCTCGATGGGGCGCCGCTGATCCATCCCCGCCGCGCGGATGTCGCGTTCGAACGCGAGGAGTACAAGGACGGCATCATGCCGTACGTGGTCCTCGTCATCGACGAGCTGGCCGACCTGATGATGACGGTGCAGGGCGAGGTGGAGACGCCGCTGGCCATGCTGGCCCAGAAGGCGCGCGCGATCGGGATCCACATCATCCTCGCCACGCAGCGTCCGTCGGTGAACGTGATCACCGGTTTGATCAAGGCGAACTTCCCGAGCCGGATTGCCTTTCGGGTCGCATCCCAGATCGACAGCCGCACGATCATCGACGGGATGGGGGCCGAGTCACTGCTGGGCAATGGTGACATGCTGTTCATCCCGCCGGGCAAGTCCGAACCCCAGCGATTGCAGGGGGCCTACATCCCGGGTGAGGACACGGAACACCTCACCGCGTGGTTCACGGCACGGACCGAGGCGCGTCAGGATGCGCTGCGGGCCCGTGGGGCCGCGGGGGACGACCTGCGCCGGGCCGACATCATCGCGGAGATGAAGGCGCAGGAGGCGCTCGACCGCGAGGACGAGGAAGAGACGCAGGAAGGCGAAGGGCAGCGTGACCCGATCTTCCGCAAGGCGGCCGAGACGTGCATCCAGCACCAGCTCGGGTCGACGTCGTTGCTCCAGCGTCGGCTCGGGATTGGCTACGGGCGTGCCGCGCGCGTCATTGACCAGCTGCACGCGGCCGGCGTCCTCGGGCCACCCAACGGGTCGAAGCCCCGGGAGATCCTGATCGGCCTCGACGACCTCGATCGGATCGCCCCGCAGTCTCCCGACTGACCTCTCGCCGCGGTTGTGGTGCGTGCGCCCGGCCCCCAGGGGTGCGTGAAAATGCTGGGATCGGGGATGGATCGGTAACGCTCCGACGCGCCGTCGGCACCAACATGGCGGGGTGAACACACCGTACGAACTCGGGAAAGTCGGCGAGCAGATCGCCGAACGCTGGCTTCGCCGCCGCGGCTGGCGTGTGCTCCATCGGCGCTACCGCTCCGGGCACCGCGACATCGACCTGGTCGCGGAACGCGATGGGGTGGTGACGTTCGTCGAGGTAAAGACGCGTCGAGGGGCCTCCTTTGGGGGTCCGGTGGCAGCGGTTAACTGGCGCAAGCAGAGGGAGTTGGCGCGTTCAGCTCACACGTGGGTTGACCGGTTCGGGCGCCGAGGAGAGGCCTATCGGTTTGATGTTGTCGGCGTTTTGGTCGACGACGCCGTCGTTCGTGTACGCCATGTGGAGAACGCATTCTCCCTTGAAAGTGGCGCTTGAACTCCGGCGAGGGTTTCGTATTTTGTTCGGGCGACGTTCGGCCGCGCAGCTTCGGCGATCGGCGCCATTCCCCACCACACCACACCTTGGGTGACGCAGATGGCCGCAGCAACGCAGGATGACCGACGAAAGGCGCTTGGGCTCGCCATTTCGCAGATCGAGAAGAACTGCGGCAAGGGGGCCATCATGCGCATGGGGAGCGAGTCGGCGCGGGTGCCGATTGCGTGCATCCCGACCGGGGCGATCAACCTCGATGCGGCGATTGGCATCGGTGGGATTCCCCGTGGACGCGTCACCGAGATCTACGGCCCCGAGTCCAGCGGCAAGACGACCTTGTGTCTCCACGTGGTCGCCAATGCGCAGCGTGCCGGCGGCGTCGCCGCGTTCATCGACGCCGAGCATGCGCTGGATGTCGAGTACGCCAAGAAGCTTGGGGTCGACGTCGAGAACCTGCTGGTGTCCCAGCCGGACACCGGGGAACAGGCGCTGGAGATCTGCGAGATCCTCGTGCGCTCGGGTGCCGTCGACGTCATCGTGATCGACTCGGTCGCCGCCCTGGTGCCCAAGGCCGAAATCGAGGGTGACATGGGAGACGCGCACGTCGGTCTCCAGGCTCGGCTCATGAGCCAGGCGCTGCGCAAGCTGACGGGCGCCATCGCGCGCTCTCGCACGGCGGTGGTCTTCATCAACCAGCTGCGCGAGAAGGTCGGGGTGATGTTCGGCAACCCCGAGACCACCACGGGCGGCAAGGCGCTGAAGTTCTACGCGTCGCTCCGGCTCGACATCCGGCGCATCGGGGCCGTGAAGGAGAAGGAGGAGGTCATCGGGTCACAGGTTCGCGTCAAGGTGGTAAAGAACAAGGTGGCCCCCCCGTTCAAGCAGGCGGAGTTCGACATCATGTACGCCGAGGGGATCTCGCTCACCTCCCTGCTGGTGGATATCGGCTCGGAGGCCGGGATCATCGACAAGTCCGGCGCGTGGTATTCCTACGGCGGACAGCGGATCGGGCAGGGGAGGGAGAACGCCAAGATGTTCCTCAAGGACAACCCGGCGCTTATGGCAGAAGTCGAGGAAAAGGTCAAGGGCGTCCTGGGGCTGAAAAAGGGCGAATTGACCGTCGACGTGGAGGCTCCAGAGGAGTAGCGTTCTGTACGTCCGTTCCCACGGAAATGTCGGGGCCGGAGGGTCGTTCTCTGAGGATGTTGGGGCCCGGTACCCCGCATTGCTCAAAGGGCTTCTCTCCGGCCCCTTCCGTTTCCCCTGAGGCCCGACCGTGAAACGCGACTTGGCCCCCCCTCCCGAAGGCACCCTGATCCCCAGCGCCGGGACGGTCGCAGGGCTCCGGGCAATCGACAGTACCGGGGCGCGCTTCGAGCTTCGGGTAGGGGAGTCGGTCGCGACGGTCTCGGCGGCGCTGATCGCGGAGTACCAGCTGGCCGCGGGCAAGGTCCTCACCCCGTCGGAAGCGGAGGGGCTCTCGCGCTCCGTGTGCCGACTTCGGGTCTTCGACAAGGCCGTGGCGCTGCTCGCCCTGCGCGCCCGGTCTGCCCGCGATCTCCGGACGGCCCTGCGGCGGCGTGGAGCGGTCGCGGCGGACGCCAACGCGGTCGTCGATCAGCTCCAGGAACTTGGTCTCGTCAACGACGCCGCCTTCGCCCAGGCGGTGGCCCAGGGCCGGGCAAACGCCAGCGGGATGTCGCGTCGACGGGTCTCGCAGGTGCTGGCGAGGAAAGGGATCGACCTGCGGCTCGCGGACCAGGCGGCCCGTGAGGCCTTCGAAGGGGTGGACGAGACCGACGCCGCACGCGCGATCGCCGAACGCCGCCTGAGGTCCCTGGGACGCCTCGACGATGCCGTGCGACGCCGACGCCTCCATGCATTCCTGGTGCGCCGGGGATTCTCGTCAGACGTGGTGCGCCGCGTCCTGGATGAACTGCTCCGCGGTCACCGCGACGACTGACGCGTCGCCGGATGCGCCGCCCACAGCGCGGCGGTGAGCAGGCCCACCGCTCCCAGCTGGTGCAACGCCGCGATGGGAATCGGTACCTGCATCAGCAGGGTGGTGATCCCCAGGGCGACCTGCGCCAGGGCGGCGAGTCCCATGGCCGTGCCACCGGGTGCGCGACTGCGCCACCAGGCTACGATGGCGGCGAGCAGCGTCACGGTGGCGAGCACCCGATGGTTGAACTGCACGGCGGCCGCGTTCTCGAACCAGTTGCGCCACGCGGGGGTCAGCTGGGCATACCCGGGCGGGACCAGCCCGTCACCCATGAGGGGGAAGGTGTTGAAGATGTGCCCGGCGTCGAGCCCCGCGACGAAGCCGCCGCTCAGGATGGTCACCCCGGCGAGCGCGGCGACGACCGCACCCATCCGGTTCAGTCGGTCGCCCCGTGGTCCGGGACGAAGGTCCAACCAGGTCCAGATGGCGATCGCGTAGATCACCAATGCGAGGCCAAGGTGTGCCACGAGCCGGTATTGGCTGACATCGGTGCGTTGCGAGAGGCCGCTGCTGACCATGTACCAGCCGAGGGCTCCCTGCGCGAGCGTCAGGACGGGGAGCGCGCCCAATCGCGTGCTCCACCCCTCCGGGAGTTGCCGACGGACCAGCAGCCAGAGGAACGGCAGCGCCATGACCAGTCCCGCGAGCCGGGCCACGATGCGGTGCGCCCACTCCCACCAGAAGAGCGACTTGAACGCCTCGAGGGTGATGCCGCGGTGCACGGTCTGCGCTTCGGGGATCTGCTGGTACGCGGCAAAGGCGGCGTCCCACGCTTCGCGCGTGAGGGGCGGGAGCACCCCCGAGACCGGCTTCCACTCGGTGATGGAGAGTCCGCTCTCGGTGAGTCGGGTGGTGCCCCCGATGACGAGGGTGAGCACCACCACGGCGGCGCTCGCCAGCATCCAGCGGCGGAGGAACGCGGCGCGTGGGGCGGTGATCAACGGGAGGACCGGGGGCATCGCAGGGACGAATGGCGTTGCGGTCACACAAGATACACCGCGCAATCGGTGCACAGGCGCGGCTATATTTGGCCCTCATGCGCGCTTCCGAGATCCGCACCCGCTTCCTGGAGTACTTCCGTCGCCACGGGCACGCCGTGCTCCCCAGCTCGTCGCTCGTTCCGGGCGACGACCCGACGTTGCTCTTCACCAACGCCGGGATGGTCCAGTTCAAGAAGGTGTTCCTGGGGATGGAGCAGCCGGCGCACGGGCGGCGGGCGACGACGTCCCAGAAGTGCGTGCGGGCCGGGGGCAAGCACAACGATCTCGAGCAGGTGGGCCACACCGCGCGGCACCACACGTTCTTCGAGATGCTCGGCAATTTCTCGTTTGGGGATTACTTCAAGCGTGACGCCATCCGCTTTGCGTGGGACTGGGTGACGGGACCGGTCGCCGAGGGCGGGCTGGGCATGGACCCGCGCCACCTGCGCGTCTCGGTGTTCCGCGAGGATGACGAGGCGCGCGCGCTGTGGCGCGAGGTGGCCGGGCTCCCGGATTCCCGCATCTACGGCCTGGGCGAGAAGGACAACTTCTGGCAGATGGCGGACACGGGCCCGTGCGGGCCGTGCTCCGAGATCTACGTGGACCTCGCCCACCTGGCACGCGACTGGCGCTTTCCCGACGGGGCGAGCGGCGAGTGGACCGACTTGGCGCGCGAGGAATTCTCGGAGGCGGCGTTCGTGGAGGGCGGGGAGGCAGGACGCTTCCTCGAGATCTGGAACCTCGTGTTCATGCAGTTCGATCGGCAGGCGGATGGCACCCTCGTGCCCCTGCCCAAGCCGTCGGTGGACACGGGCGCCGGCCTGGAACGCATCGCGGCGGCCCTGCAGGGGGTGACGAACAACTTCCACACCGATGTCTTCGCGCCGCTGATCGCGCGCATCGAGGAAGTGGTGGGGCGCCCGTACCAGGGGCGGTCGGCGACCGCCACCGAACGCGAGGCCTCGTACCGCGTCATTGCCGATCACGCGCGGGCGGTCGCCTTTCTCCTCGCGGACGGCGTTTTTCCGTCGAACGAGGGGCGCGGGTACGTCTTGCGGCGGATCCTGCGTCGCGCCGTGCGCCACGCGTGGCTGCTGGGGCGGCGCGAGCCGACGTTGGTCCATGTCGTCCAGCGGGTCATCGAGACGCTGTCGGACGTGTATCCCGAGCTGGCGCAGCGCGCGTCCCACATCGCCGAGACCACGCGCGCGGAGGAGGAGCGGTTCCTCGCGACGATCGAGGGCGGGATGCGGCGTTTCGACGAGCTGGCCCCCGCCGGCGGGACCGGGACCATCGCGGGCGACGACGTCTTCCGGTTGTACGACACCTTCGGCTTTCCGCTGGACCTCACCGAGCTGATGGCTCGCGAGCGCGGGTACGGCGTGGACGTGGCCGGGTTCGAGACGGCGTTGGCGGCCCAGCGCACGCAGAGCCAGGAGGAACGCAAGTCGCGCAAGCTCGGGGTGGATGCCGGTGCGGCCACCGAGTGGGCCTGGGAGACGGCCAGCGGGACGACGCCGACGGCCGGCGCAGGCATTCCGTCATTTGTCGGATACCAGACCACCTCGATCGAGACGCAGGTCACGGCGATCCGTCGCCTCGAGGACGGGCGCGTCGCGGTGATGTTGCGGGAGACGCCGTTCTACGCGGAGTCCGGTGGCCAGGTCTCCGACCACGGGGAGATTCGTGGTGCGGGGTGGTCGGTCGCGGTGGAGGATGTCCGCAAGTTCGAGGGGCGGACGGCGGCGATCGGCACGCTGACCGGCACGATCTCGTTTGGTCCGGCCACGGCCACGGTGCCGACCACGCGTCGGCACGACACGGAGCGCAACCATACCGCCACGCACCTGCTGCATGCGGCGCTGCGCGAGGCCCTCGGCGACCATGTGCACCAGGCGGGATCGCTGGTGGCGCCAGACCGGCTGCGGTTCGACTTCACCCATCACGGCCCCATCAAGCCCGACGTGCTGGCCCGGATCGAGCAGCAGGTCAACGAGGGGATCTGGGCGTCGGTCGACGTGCGCACCGAGGAGCGGCCCTACCAGGAGGCGGTGGCGGCGGGTGCCATGGCCCTGTTCGGTGAGAAGTACGGGGATGTGGTCCGCGTGGTGAGCATCCCGGGGCTGTCCGTCGAGTTGTGCGGCGGCACGCATGTGCGGAACACGGGACAGATCGGCCTGTTCAAGGTCGTCTCGGAAACCGGGGTGGCCGCCGGGGTGCGACGCATCGAGGCGGTGACCGGCAAGGGGGCTTTTGGGTTGCTCGCCGAGCGTGACCGCACGCTGCATGAGGTGAGCGACCTCCTGAAGGCCAACAGCGGCACCGTGGTCCGCAAGGTCCAGGGGCTGCTCGACGAGCGAAAGGCGCTGGAGAAGCGCCTGGATGAGGCGCTTCGCGGGGGGGGCGACCAGGTGCGCGAGATGCTCTCCCGTGCGCGCGACGTGGGGGGCCTCAAGGTGATCGCGGAATCGGTTTCCGCTGAGGATGGCAAGGCGCTGCAGGCCCTGGGCGATGCGCTGCGGGAGCAGATGGGAAGCGGCGTCGCCGCCCTTGGCGCCACGTTGGCGGACGGGAAGTCGAGCCTCCTGGTGGTGGCGACCGACGATGCGAGGGATCGTGGGGCCCGTGCGGATGTGATCGTGAAGGACCTCGCGGCGGCCATCGGCGGTCGCGGGGGCGGGAAGCCCCATCTCGCGCAGGCCGGGGTTCCCGATGGATCGCGGATGCCGGAGGCGCTCGCACGGCTCGAGGGTGTCGTGCGCGGGCTGTTGGGCGCGTGACCGACGCGCGGCCGGCGTGGCCCGACACGGTACCGGTGCGCCTCCGGGAACGGGTGGCCACCGCCCTCGCCGGCCCGGGGCCCCACGCGCCCGCTGACCTCGTCCAGGCAGCGGTCTCGGTGACGACCCCGCTGCTGGGGACGCAGGACGGGGGACGGGGGGCGGCGCTCGACCTGCTCGCGGCCGACGCGCTCGTCACTCATGCCCTGCTGCGGTTGGCCGAGAATCCGGAAGATTTCGACGCATGCTGCGGTGATGTCATGGCGACCCTGTCTTCCCTGGTGCCCCCCCGGTGATCGACCTCCACACGCACCTCCTGCCCGGCGTCGACGACGGCTCCCGGACCATGGAGAACTCGCTCCGGGTGCTGGAGCGGATGCGGGCCGAAGGGGTGACCGACGTCGCGTGCACCCCGCACCTGGATGCGTCCCGTGCGGGCCAGGCCCCGTTCGAGGCGTATGCGGCGCTGTTGACGGAGCTCCGCGCGAAGGCGCCGCCCGGGCTGCGGCTGCACAAGGGATTCGAGATCATGCTCGACAAGCCGGGGGCGGACCTCACCGATCCACGGCTGGCGCTCGGGGACTCGAAGGCGGTCCTGGTGGAATTCCCCCGCGAGCCCCTGGGGCAGCATTCCACGGACGACCTGATGCAGTTGCGGGCGAGTGGGGTGGTGCCGGTGATTGCGCATCCCGAGCGTTACCAGGGGATCAGCATCGACCGCCTGCACATCTGGCGGGACATTGGCGTGGTGATCCAGGGGGATGCGCTGCTCCTGCTCGCGGCGGGCCGCAAGGGGGATTTCGCGCGCAAGGCGCTGGCGAGCGGGTTGCTGGACATCCTCGCGAGCGACAACCACGGTGACGCGCGCGCGTTGGCCACGGTGCGGCTGTGGCTGCACGAGGTCGGCGGCGACCGCCACGCGCACATCCTCATGGAGCACAACCCGCGGCACCTGCTGGATGACGAGATGCTCGAGGGGGTGCCGCCCCTGCACGAGCACAAGTCCATCTGGGATCGCCTGCGCGAACTCTTCACGGTGGGGAGGGGAGGGTGAGCGCAGATCCCCACACCCTCCTCCGGGCACGGCTGGATGACCTGACGGCCGTCGCGCGAGCGGCCACGGGCTGCATCGACGACGTGGTGGCCGCGGCCGCCCTGATGCGCACCGCGCTGCAGGCCGGTGGCAAGCTCCTGTTCTGCGGCAACGGCGGCTCCGCGGCGGATGCGCAGCACCTCGCGACCGAGTACGTGGTGCGGTACATGAAGAACCGGCGTCCCCTCGCCGCGCTGGCGCTCACCACCGACACGTCGCTGCTGACGGCCGCGGGGAACGACCTGGGGTTCGACGAGATCTTTGCGCGGCAGGTGGAGGCGTTGGGTCGGCCGGGTGATGTCCTGGTGGTGCATTCCACGAGCGGGAACTCGCCGAACGTGTTGCGGGCGGCGGCGGTGGCGCGGGCGGCGGGGCTGCCCGTGATTGCGTGGACGGCCCAGGATGGCGGTCAGCTGCGCGCCCTGGCGACGGTGTGCGTGCGGATCCCGACGGCCCGCACGGACCGGGCGCAGGAACTCCACCTCCACCTGCAGCATGTCATTTGTGAACTCCTCGAGGGGGACCTGACGTGATCGACTTGACGGGACGGCGGGCGTTGGTGACCGGGGGCTCGCGCGGGATCGGGGGGGCGGTGTCGCGCCTGCTGGCCGCGTGTGGGGCGGACGTGGCGGTCCACTACCGCAGCCGGACCGCGGAGGCCGAGGCGATGGTGACCGAGGTGCGCGCGGCCGGGCGGCGTGCAATGGCGGTCTCGGCGGAGCTGTCGGACCGCGTCGCGGTGGACCGCGCGGTAGACGCCGTGGCCAGCGCGTGGGGGGGCATCGACATCTTCGTCGGCAACGCCGGGATCTGGCCGGTGGCGGAGGTGGAAGTGCGCGCCATGGATGATGCGCGCTGGTCGCAGACGATGCGCGAGAATGTCGACGGGATGTTCTTCTCCACCCGGGCGGCGTTGCGACACATGGGGGACGGCGGCCGCGTCGTCCTCGTGAGCAGCACGGCCGGCCAGCGGGGGGAGGCCATGCACGCGGACTATGGGGCGAGCAAGGGGGCGATGATTGCGTTCGTGAAGTCGCTCGCCGTGGAGGTCGCCGCGCGCGGGATCACGGTCAACAGCGTTGCCCCGGGATGGGTGGACACCGAGATGTGCGAGGTGCCGTTTGCCGGGGAGGGTCGGACGCGCATTGCGTCGGCCATCCCCGTGGGCCGGATTGCGACCGCGGAAGACATCGCGTTCCCGATCGTGTGCCTGTGCGCGCCGCAGGCGCGCCACGTGACGGGCGAGATCGTCAACGTGAACGGTGGGAGTGTGCTGTGCGGGTAGTGGCCCTCGTGTTCACGGGGGGGACGATCTCGATGCGCTTTGACGCGGGGGCGGGGGGCGCGGTGCCCGCGTTAGGCGCCGAGGAGATCCTCGCGGCCGCCGCCGGGATCCGCGAGGTGGCCGACCTGCGCATCGAGGAGTTTGGCCGCTTTCCCGGCCCCCACATGTCGGTGGCGCGCGAGTGGGCCCTGCGCAACCGGCTCGCGGCGCTGGTGGCCGAGCCGGGGATCGATGGGGTCGTGGTCACCCACGGGACCGACACCATCGAGGAATCGGCGTACCTCGCCACGCGCTCGATCGACACGGAGAAGCCGATCGTGTTCACCGGGGCCATGCGCAACGCCTCGGAGCTGAGCTGGGATGGGCCCGCCAACCTCTCCGATGCGGTGCGCGTTGCTGCGTCCGCCGACGCGCGCGGGTACGGCGCCCTGGTGGTGCTGAATGGGCGGGTGTTCTCCGCGATGGACGTGACCAAGGCCCACACGCACCTGCTGGACGCCTTCGAGAGCCCGGGGCTGGGCCCGGTCGGTGTGGTGGACGACGGCGACGTGGTGTTCCGTCGCATGTTGCCGCCGTCGTCACCGGTGCTGGCTCCTCCCAGTCTGGCCGAGCCCGTCGACATCATCGTGGCCTATTCCGGGGCGGACGGTCGCCTGGTCGACGCGGCACGGGGCACGGCGCGCGGGCTGGTGGTCGCCGCACTGGGGCGCGGCAACGTCCCGCCCGCGATGTCCGAGGCGATCGGGCGATGTGTGGGGGATGGGGTGCCGGTGGTCGTGGCGTCCCGCGCGCCTCGCGGCCGGGTCGGGCAGACGTACGGGTACGAGGGTGGGGGGCGACACCTCGCGCGGTTGGGGGCGATCTTCACCGGGGCGCGCCGGCCACAACAGGCGCGGATCGACCTGATGCTGGCCCTGGGGGCCGGGTTGTCAGGGGACGCCCTGCGCGCGGTCTTTGATGGCTGAGCCACGCCTGGATCCTCCGGTCGCCGTGACGGAGATCGCCGCGCGCCTGGAACAAGCGGGATACGAGACCTGGTGCGTGGGCGGGGCCGTGCGCGATGCCTTGCTGGGCCAGCGGCACCTCGACTGGGACCTCGCGACCGCGGCGACCCCGCCGCAGGTGCGGCGACTCTTCCGGCGCACCGTGCCGGTGGGCGAGGCGTTCGGCACGATCGGCGTGCTCGATGCCGACGGGCACATGCATGAGGTGACGACCTTCCGCCACGACGTGAAGACGGATGGGCGGCACGCCGAGGTGGAGTTCGGCGCCTCCCTGGACGAAGACCTGGCGCGGCGCGACTTCACGATCAACGCCATGGCCTGGTCGCCGTCGCGTGGCCAGCTGCACGATCCCTTTGGGGGGCGCGCGGACCTGGCGCGGCGAGTGGTCCGCGCGGTCGGGGACGCGCCCACCCGCATGGCCGAGGACCGGCTGCGGGCCTTGCGGGCGATCCGCTTTGCCGCGCGCTTCGACTTTGCCATCGAGCCGGCCACCTGGGCCGCCCTCGTGGCCAGTGCGCCGGCGTTGCATCGTTTGTCTCGCGAGCGCATCCAGCAGGAACTGGTGAAGACGCTGGAGCAGGTGCGTCGCCCGGGGGATGCCCTGCGGCTCTGGGACGCGTGCGGTGCGCTGGCGGCGCTGCTCCCGCCGCTGGCCGGGCGCGCCGAGTGGCAGTATCGCGCCGCGGACCGGCGGGCCCTGCCGGATGACGCGTCGCACGACCACGTGGCGCGACGGCGCGTGCTCGTGCGGCTGGGTGCGGTGGTCGCCGGGCTCGCCCCCGAGGTGGTGCGCTCCCTGCTGACCGGGCTTCGCTTCGCGAGCCGCGATGTGCAGCGGACCGCACGGCTCGTCGAGGTGGCTGGGGTCATCGCCTCCGGGCTCGAGGGTGGCCACGAGGTCGGGGACGCCACCTTCCGCCGGTGGGCCGCCGCCGCCCACCGGCCGGACACGGCCGACGCGATGCGCATCGCGATCAGCGTGTTGCAGGCGCGCGGTGGGACTCCGCCTGGCGTGAGCGAGCGGTGGGGGCGCGACTATCGGCGGGCCGTGCGGGTGGCGTTCCGGGATCCCGTCGCGCTCGCGGACCTGGCCGTCGATGGCGAGGACCTGGTGCGCGTGGGGGTGGGCGCCGGGCCGGCGGT